>JAHJDO010000030.1 GCA_018812485.1 bacterium
CAAGTGGTAAGGCAGAGGTCTGCAAAACCTTTATCCAGCGGTTCGAGTCCGCTTGCCGCCTCTAAGTATTACTGCCGGAGTGGCGAAATTGGCAGACGCAAGGGACTTAAAATCCCTCGAACTTTTAGTTCATGCCGGTTCAAGTCCGGCCTCCGGCACTCTGTTCCTTGTCACGTTCATCCTTAAGTCTTCTTTTGCCCTCTTCAAAGAACGGTTCGCAGAATTCACTTGTCCATGTTCTCTCCTGAAAACTGCGGTTCTTTACAGTATTTAGAAAATCCTGAAATTGCTCAAAATATGAACCATAAATATGAAAGCTGTCTGTTATGTCAGCATATCTGCCAACAATAACTTGTTCATGAATTTTCTTACTTATACGTGCGGCTACTAATTTCTGTAGGTCAGTCAAGGCAAATATATTCATAAATGCTGCCTTAAAACCGTCTCTTGAACGCCAATGTGTGTTCATATTCAATACTAATCTCTTATGCTCATTTTTTGAAAGTCTAAACCAGCATCTTTGAAGACACGGCGGGTCATATGTAGGCGGATCAGTTTTAGGATTCCATGTTATTGCCTGAGCTCTGCGGCTATAGGGAGTCTGTGCAAGCTTATTTACAATATAGTCTATCTGATTAATCGCCGCCGTGCCTTCCACCTCATATTCAAAAAGCCGTTTGTGATACGTGTATGTCCATTTTCCTTGTTCAGGACTAATCCAGTGATCATGAATACCTTCTACGACCTCCTGGCGGTAGATTTCTAACTCCTCAAGTCCCGCTGGAAAAGCACGGTGAATTCGCGGCTCAGCAAAGGGATCATCCACAACCATTATCATTGTACAATCTCTGCTAGGAGGATCCTCTTTTTTATCATACTCTGTTTTTATCTTGAGACCTTTATTCCATGTCTCAAGCACCGCTTTTTCCCACACCTCTGCTAAAGTTCTCCCTCTAACAGATAGAACCGGTATATTTCCTGTATTCATTATATTTGCTTCTCCGTCACATCTTGTACCTGCTAAAATCCTCTGTATTAAGATCTTTTAAAAGACCCCTAAAATCTTCTGTTTTCCCTTCAATTTCTGTAACATTCACAGTTGTAGCCTGCTCAATTACTTTTTCATCAACGAGAATAGAAACACCAGCACGTAATGCTAGAGCTATTGCATCACTTGGACGCGAATCAATAAGAAATGTCCTTCTTCCCAATTTAATCTTTATTTTTGCAAAAAACGTGTTCCCATTAAAGCCGTCTATGTTTACTTCCAATATTTTCGCTTTGCACACTTCAATCACAGATCTTATAAGATCATGAGTTAATGGCCTTGCCGAACTCGCTCCAACTAATTTCATTGCAATAGCACTTGCCTCAGATATTCCTATCCATATAGGAAGAGTTCTTTTTTTATCACTATTTTTCAAGATTATAATAGGCATATTATTTGTGGGATCAATTGCCACCCCTGCGACAAACATCTCTATCATGCTCATTCTACTAAATTCCTTTTTCTGCTTACATTCCAATCTGGGCTATCATACTGTAAATTATCTAGCTTTTCAACAAGAGTTATCTCTGTCTTCGTCAAACCCTCTTCCCTAACCTCAGTTTTAAACAGCTCTTCAAACCCAAGACATATTGCGCGTTTTAATTTGCCGAGATCAATAGAATAACCTAACTCCTTTTTTAGAGAGGTTACATTATTTACAAAATCTTTATGAAACTTTCCGAATGGCAAATTAGTTTTAAAAATACTGTGCATTTTCCCTATATCAAAATCAATCAGAATAGAACCGTGTTGAATAAGCCTATCTTTAACCCTTCTTTGTGCGCTGCCTACTATTTTCCTTTTCCGAACTACAATATCATAATTCGATGATTCAACAAAACATACTGGCGACTCTCTTTCTCGCAATTTTACTTCTCTTTTTCTGTTTCCTGCATTAATTCCTAATGACTTCAAACCAATAATAATAGCTCCACATATGACTTTATATGATTCGCAAATATCTATGGGGATAATCCCCCCAGTGTTGGCAGTAAATGAATAGGTTAATTCCATATCGTGCAGTATTGCTCCTCCTCCAGTAGGCCTGCGTACATAGTTCATGCCCAAGCTCTTACAATTTTCCAGATCAATTTCCTTATGTAAATCCTGAAAATATCCAATTGAGACAGCAGGAGGAGTCCATGTATACAGACGTAATGTATATTCAAAACCTGTTTCGGCATGACGAGAAAAGATAGCTTCATCTATTGCCATATTTCTTGAGGCAGTGTTGCCTTCTGAATCAATAAGCCTGAATACCATTAGAAAGGGTCTTGTTTATGATCTTCTATAAACTTAATCGTCTCATCAAAGCTTCTGATACCTGCTTTAGCCCCCATAGCTTCTACACAGCATGCTCCAACAGCACAGGCAAACTCAGCTGTTTTGCGTAAGTTCCAACCTTTTAATACACCTGCTAAAAACCCAGCAACAAAAGCATCTCCAGCACCAGTAGCATCCACAGGTTTGATTATAAAAGGAGAAACTTTTACTGTTTCATTATCACTAGACTTAACAAAACAACCTTTACTGCCCATTTTCAAGCCAACAATCTTTATCCCATATTTAAGAAAGAAATTCGCTATCTTCTCTGCCGACTCTAAACCTGTTATCATTCTTGCTTCTTCAATACTAGGCAAGAATATATCTATATATTTCAGAGCAGGCTCAATATTTTTAAGCCACTTTCCCTTAGCATCCCACGCAGTGTCTAGTGAGGTCATAATCCCCATGCTCCTAGCTTTATTTAAAACATGTGCCGTTTGAATTCCGTCAAAGGTTGGCATAAGGAAACTTCCCGCAATATGAAGAATTTTACACCCTTTAATTATATTCCAGTCAATATCATTCTCTGTAAATGTTCCGTCTGCGCCATAGCAATGTATAAATCTTCTTTCTCCATCATCCTCAACTAATGCCAACGAACATGACGTATTTACGTTATTGTCCTTTCTTATGCCCTGAACATTTAATCCGCATTGAGACATCTCCTTTATGAGATAATCTCCAAAACCATCATTCCCAACCTTTCCAATCAGTGCTGTATCAACACCAAGCTTTCTCAGAGCTGCTCCTGTGTTGCTTGCACATCCCCCTGTATGAAGTTCAATCTTCTCAACAATGCCAAGCTTTCCTCTCCCAGGAATATCATTAACAGGTTTCGCAACAACATCAGCAACAAGAATACCAAGACATACTACCTTCGCCATAACATAATCCTCCTTAAATTTCCCAAATAAAATCCGAAATTTCAAATCCGAAACTCGAAACAAATTCTAAATTCAAATTTTCTAAATTCAAAACATTGTTTTGAACATTTGTATTTTGGTCATTTGATATTGTTTAGTATTTCGTGCTTCGTGCTTCGAATTTAATAGATTTCAGGACTCTTTCTTCAGTTATAATTATATGCACAGGGATATCTTTCTTCTCATGTGGAACATCTCTAATAACCTGAAAATCAAATGCAAGACCAATTAATACAGCCTTTCCTGAAACTGATTTTAGAAAGTGATCGTAATATCCTCCACCACGGCCTATTCTATTTCCATTCTTATCAAAACAAACTCCAGGAACGATAATTAGATCCAGGCTACTTGCATTTATGGGTCTGTAACTTTCCTTTTTAGGAAATAAAATTCCGTATTCTCCTTTTGTAAGATCCCTGTCAAAATTCTTCAAAAGAGATGCACACATTTCACGATTTCCACTGCCTTCTATATAAGGAACACTTACTATTTTACCCATTTTCATTGATTCTAAAACCATATCCTTTGTTTGAACCTCATCTTCTTTTCCAACATAGAACATAACCGTTTTAGATTTTTCAAAAACATCCAGTTCGAAAAGCTGCTTCTTAATTTGTTCACTTTTAGCTGCTATTTCATTATAAGATGTCTTTTGGCGTTTCTCTATCATCTTCTGGCGTAATATATGTTTTGATGTATTGCCCATACGCTCTTTTATTTTTCTTTCATATCCCTGTTCTGTGGGATTATAATACTCAGGAATATCAGGCGCATATTCCTGCTCTACATAATGGTCCTTATAGTTGTGAGCATACTTATAATCCTGACCGTGTCCCAGAATCTGAGCTCCCGGATACGACCCTACTTTAAGATGATCAGGTATTTTTTTTAACTTATTGTTTTTTACGTCCTCTAATGCCTTATCTATTCCAAGATAAGAGGCATTGCTTTTTGGAGCAGTCGCAATATAAGTTACTGCCTGAGCAAGAATTATCCTTGCCTCTGGCAAACCTACAAATTCAGATGCCTGCAAAGCTGCATTAGCTAAAATCAATGCATTCGGGTCAGCATTGCCAACATCCTCAGAAGCGCATATAACAATTCGCCTTGCTATAAACCTTGGATCCTCGCCCCCATAAATCATCTTTGCAAGCCAGTAAAGACTTGCATTGGCGTCTGAGCCTCTCATGCTCTTTATAAACGCAGAGATCGTATCATAATGTGCGCCTTCATCTTTATCGTATACTACCTGTTTTTTGCCGACAGCTTCTTCAGCCATCTTTATTGTAAAATAAATAACACCACTTTTATCAGACTTGCCTAATAATACACCCAACTCAAGAGCATTAAGAGCCCTTCTTCCATCTCCGTCTGAACATTTAACAATATGTAACAACGCATTATCATTTATTTCAATTTTCAATTTGCCAAGTCCTCTCTGCTTATCCTTTAACGCATTCCCTATAATAAGCTTCATATCTTCATCGGAAAGAGGATATAATTGAAATACCCTTGATCTTGAAAGCAATGGACTGTTTATTGTAAAGAAAGGGTTATGAGTGCTTGCTCCAATCAATGTTACAATATTATTTTCAACAGCAGGCATTAACCCATCCTGCTGCGCCTTATTAAACCGATGAATTTCATCAATAAAAAGTATTGTCTTTATATTGTTCATTTCCTTTCTCGTTCTTGCGGATTCAATAGTCTTACGTATTTCTGAAATGCCGGATGTAACTGCATTAATTCTGTCAAAATGGGATTTTGTTACATTGGCAATAATATAAGCAAGTGTTGTTTTCCCTGTCCCAGGAGGGCCGTATAGTATTAGGGATGTTATTTTGTCATTATCAATAGCTTTTTTAAGAATCCCTCTCTCACCTAGAATATGTTCCTGCCCAACAAACTCTATAAGGGTTCTGGGCCTCATTCGAACAGCTAGAGGAGTGTTGCTGTCAAATTTTGAGTTTTGAGTTTTGAGTTTTGAATTTTTGTCAAAATCAAAGAGGTCCATTTATTCTGCCATATTCTTTTTAATATTAATATCTGCTTCTTTTTTTAACGCATTTACAAAATTTGAATATATACTATCTGCTTTTTTACTAAACAGAATCCTATATATATCATCTTTAACCTCTGATAATTCCTTCGCCTTTGATAGCTTTCTTCCTTCTAATCTTATAATATGATACCCTGTCTGTGTTTTGACTAAATCTGCAATCTCGTTAACCTTTAATTTTGATATTGCCACACCTAGTTCAGGCAGTAATTCGCTCACATTAATAAAACCAAGATCTTCTCCTTCCCTGGCCATGTCCTCTCCGCCTTTAATCCTTTCCAGAAGTTCCTTTGCTGTTTGTTCAGCTGTTTTCTCATCATCTTTCATTTTGATAAGTATCTGTCTTATTTTTACCTGCTCAGGCTCTAAAAAATCCTTTTTATGAGCCTGATAATACTGATTAATTTCGTATGACTCTATTATTACTTTTGAATTAACTTTAAATTGAATTATTTTCTTTATCATTAAACTTCTCTTATATTTATCTTCTAAAGTTTCCAGAGTTAACCCCTCATTTCTTAACACTCTGTAAAAATCATCTAAGTTTTCAAACTTGCTTTTTGCAGTATTTACCATTTTTTCTATCTCTATTTTGTCAACCTTAATATTTTCTCTTTTTGCTTCGCCCAATAACAGGCACTCTTTAATTAAATCATCCGGTATTGATTTCTTCCTATCTCTCAGCTGCTTCTCCAACTCTTCTCCGGAATAAGCCGTTCTGTATGCTTCTTCGATTTCAAAAACACGCTGCTTAAATTGACTATAAGTAATTACCTCTCCATTAACTGTTGCCATAATATAATCAATTACCTCGCTGAATGCAGCAGTTGAAAAACATAATAATAAAATTACTACCAAACGATATAATGTTGATTTCATTTGCAGCTCCTTTCTAATATATGAGGCTATTATAAAATTAGTTTCGTTTAAAAGCAAACATATCTGACTCTATAATTCTTTTCAATCTTTATTAAACCCTTAATAAGCTGAGAAAGTGGCTTTGTCTTGCTTCTGCAGTGAGATATAAAGGTTTATTGAATGTCGCCTGTAAGCCGTCGCACGCAACGGCTTGTTCGCAGGTCTTTGGTGTTCATTTTGTGTAAGGTACGGTTCCCGTTTCATCTACCCTGTAACCCATACGTGTTAAGTTAAGCTAATAAGTTTTCTCGCCGATGTGGTTGACATCGGTGTTTTTTTGTGCCATTATACCGATAGCCGTAATAATGCTATCGGCATAGAAAGGAGACAGTTATGACGAAGGAGAACAGAAGG
>JAHJDO010000031.1 GCA_018812485.1 bacterium
ATAATGATTAAATTTTATGAATTTTTAAAATTTATTATTTTGCCGTTAACAATATTGGAAAGCAAAATATCAACTAAATTAAGATTAAGAAAAGAGGGCATAATAATAATTGCAAGAAAATAAACCCTAATCCCCACAATATACCCCCCCATTTCTCGAATTAACACTCTTTGCTTACAAAACTTAAATACCCGTTACTCCTTTAGAATTAACACAGGAGGTAAAAACAAAAATGGAAAACCAAGAGTCAAGCCAGAACAGAATTGAGCCAAAAATAAGCGTAAGCAAAGATGGCAAGTGGCTCATAATAAGAGTTCCGCAGTTAGAGCAGCCGATAATAAAACCTGTTGCCTACTTTGAGAAGATTCTGGAACAGGCGAGAACAAGAGCACCTCAAAGCATAAATGACTAAAATGGCAGAAAATCTGGAAACAAAGGCAAGGAAAGCGGTCCTGCAGATACATAAGAAAGTAAGCAGGATTTACGACATTCTGAAAGACGTTGGTATGAAACTTACTCACGTAATTGAACGCAAGTTTGATTACTACACCATGCCAAAAGGCATTGATTATGAGTAAGATACTTTGCTTACAATGTTTAATAGTGCTTTCAGCTACAAAATTTTATGGCACAATGCAAATATTGCGGAGAGAAAGATGAAAGCAAGCTCACAATGAGCACAAGAGTTGTAAACGGTAAGGTAGAAACAACAGATGTCTGCCTTGCCTGTTTCTGGGTAGAAAAATCCAGAGCCGAGGGAAAAGATGGAAACAAATTATCAGAGCAAGCAAGTGAAAGAGCAAATAAATCAACTAGAGGCACTGATCCCTTCGTCTTACCGGAACAATTTAGATACAAAAGATAAGGGAAATACTTCTAAGGATATTTATGAATGTATTGGCTTCTTTGAGAAACTTATTTATGAAGCTGGGAAAGAACTTAAATATGGAAAGAAATAAAAACCCCGTTCGGTAATTCAAATCCCGGTGTGGGCGTCCAATTATAGAACGGGGTTTTAGAAAGGTTTAAAAATCCCCTTTTCCTGCTTTTCTCTCATGAAAAAAGATCCTTATAATCATCAGAAACTATTTGAAAACTGGTTGCAGCAAGTTGATAAGAAGCACAAGATAAAAGAACTCAACGACAAAAACTCGGCATGGGTAATATCTTTTATAAAAGACTTTAAAATAGGACTTAATGTTTCCCGACATAGCAGAAAAGGGGAAAGGAGCTACACGAGGCTAAATCATCTCAGACAAAAAATCATATTTATGATTAAACTATTAGAATCAAGAAAAATCAGTGATATTACAAAATTGAATGCTAAGGATTTGCATGAATTATTTAGTGACATGAGAAAAGGGAAAATAAAAACTAGATTCGGTACGTATTATAAATCTGCTGGGGATTATGTAAAAGTTTTTAAAACATTCTGGCACTGGTATCAGAAAGTAATGAGAAATAAAGGCAAAAACATAGCAGATATCACAGAGGACCTAGATACAAGAGGAGAAAAGCCTGCATTCGTATATTTTACGAAAGATGATTTTGACAGGATTATAAAAAAAACAAGTTATGACTTAAAGCCAATTCTTGCATTAGCTTTTGACGGTGGAATAAGAGTCACGGAATTAATTAACATTAAAGTTTCTGATTTTTCAAACGATTTCAAGGAGTTAAACATAAGAGAAGAAACCAGTAAAACATTTGGCAGAAAAATCAAGCTTATGCTTTGTTCTGAGCAAATAAAGAGTTATGTAGAAAAGATGGAATTAAAATCCAATGATTATGTTTGCAGAAAAAATCCGCCAATGATAAATAAGGAGTTAAGGAAACTCGGGAAAAGCTTATTAACACCGGAACAGATAAAATCCAAAAATCTGAGTTTATATGATTTCAGACACAGTTCTGCCTGTTTTTGGCTACCGAGATACAAGAGCGAGAGTGCCTTAAAATACCGCTTTGGATGGAAAAAATCTGATATGATTTATTATTACACAGAGCTTCTTGGTATGAAAGACACCATAAACGAAGAAGATATGTATGCTGATGTGACAAAAACAGAATTAGAAAAGGAAATAGCCAAACTGAAAAAAGATTTTAAAAAACTGGCAATTATAACTAAAATCTCATGGGAAGCTGCAAGCAAAAATAAAGATGTCAAGGCAGAATTAAAAAGAGTTGCAAAGAGAATGATACTTAAAGACGAGCTTGTTTACCCCCTCATTGATGACAAGTCCTGATTTGTTTCTGTTTCTTATGTTCATTCCCCCCTCTCTCACTCTATCATCAGAATCAAATCCTCTAATCACTCATTCTCTCCTCTAAAAATTCTCTCTCTTAAAAACTACTTCCTTCATAAATCTAATCTCTTACTTAAAATCCTTGCCTTGCCTAAACATCTTGCGCACCTGCCTAAACGCCTTAGCCTTGCCTAAACGTCCTTGCTCTTGCCTAAACATCTTGCTCTTGCCTAAATGCCTCTGCACTACCTAAACGTCCTTGCACTTACTAAACGTCCTTGCTCTTGCCTAAACATCTTGCCTTGCCTAAACATCTTGCTCCTGCCTAAATGCCTCTGCACTACCTAAACGTCCTTGCACTTACTAAACGTCCTTGCTCCTGCCTAAATGCCTCTGCACTACCTAAACGTCCTTGCACTTACTAAACGTCCTTGCTCCTGCCTAAATGCCTCTGC
>JAHJDO010000032.1 GCA_018812485.1 bacterium
CCGAGAAACAATCTGACGTTTATTTCTTTAAAATACGCTTCCATTCTTTATTCCTGATTTTATCTTTTTCCCATTATACCCCACCCATCCCAAACCATAAAGGATAAATTAAGGATAAAGGTAAAAGGATGAAGGAGAACATGGGAATAGGCAAAAAGATTGGGCCCACTACACGACAAAATACCCCATAAACGTTAGAAAGATACCAACGACCATAACTATGAACAAAGGAACCTTTAACAGGACTGTGCTTTTCTGGTATACCTCTGTCAATTTGGCTAGCGTGTTCGGTAAAATGATCAGCCAGACTCCTTTAATGAGCGCAAGCCAGCCGAAAATTGTAATGATTACGGTCCAGTTAGCCGCCCATACATTGTGAAACAGCAGTATAAGAAGACCGAACAGGAGCGCAAGTATTCCGCCAAGATAAAGCAAAGCGGAGTTTTCGCAGAAATCTTTCATAATCTTCTGATAGCTTTTCAGGTTAAAGAGAAATCCTACAGCTATAATAATACAATACGGACCAAGAATTTTAGCAATAAATATTGAGTTTTCCATGTGAATCTCCTTTTATTATGACTTCGTCTTTTCCTCATTCTCCAGATATATTGACTGTGTTGGGAAGGCAAATTCTATTTGATTCTCTTCAAACTGCTTTTTGATTTCCAGATTTATTTCCTCTGTTGCCTGAAGAAATTCCTGATATTTTGTATATTTACACCAGTGCATTATAAGTATGTTCAAAGAGTAATCCGCGTATTCCTTGAAATATACCCAGTACTTCTCCGTTGAAGCATGATTCTTTAAAACATTTCTTAATATTTCTAATGCTTTTTTAAGCTTATCATAGCTTGTGTTATATGTAACACTTATTGTGTACACATTCCTTATAAATGGACGCTTCTGAATATTATTGATTATGGACTCTGTAACCTTGCCATTTGGCACTGCAACAAGTGTGCCATCGAAAGTCCTTATCTTTGTACTGCGCAATCCAATAGATTCAATCGGGCCATCATAGCCCTCAAGCTGAACTCTGTCGCCAATCTGAAAAGGCTTGTCAATAAAAATCGTTATTGCGCCAAAAAAATTAGCAATACTATCCTTTGCTGCAAGCGCAATCGCAACACCTCCAATCCCCATACTAACAATAATGGATTTAATATCATAATTCATATTGTCCAGTATTACCGCTACCGTTATTATCCAGATGAATATCTTTGCTACCTTTTGAAGAATAGGCATTAATTGGTCATCAAGCTTGGATTCTGTCCTTTCAACATAAGGAGCCAAATATTCCATAAAAATATCAACTGCCTTAACAAGAAAATAGGCAACATTAACAGCAATCGCTATTTTCAGAATATGTTCGGCACCTTTTTTTGCAATCTGAGGAATATTAAGGATTTCTACGATTACTACTATCCCGATAGTATACAGCAGGAATGACATAGGTCCGCTCAGAGAATCTAAGGTCTTACTCACGATGCGTAACTTTAAATTCTTAAATTTACTAAACACCTTCTTTAATCTGCTAATTACCATTACATTCAATACCCTGTTTGCAATACCTGCAGCCAGCAGGATGCCAAAACAAATAATATAACTGGATACTGAATTATTCATAAACTGAATCCTAAATAAATTCATTAAACTCATTTCACATCATCTCCTCTCTCAGGGATTTCACCCCCCTATTCGACTGTTACACTTTTAGCTAAATTACGGGGCTGATCAACATCACAACCTTTTAATACTGCTATATAATATGCTAATAATTGAAGCGGGATAACAGCTAAAACAGGCGACAGTGGAATAGAGGTATGAGGTATTACTATCAAATCATCTGCCATTTTCTTAATTTCGGGAGATTCTTCATCTGTTAATACTATAACCCTCCCGCCTCTTGATTTTATCTCCTCAATATTGCCCAGCATTTTTTCATAGCGGCGCCCCTTGAGAGCTAAAACTACCACCGGCATATTCTTGTCTATTAGTGCGATAGGTCCATGCTTCATCTCAGCTGCAGGATAACCTTCAGCATGAATATAGGAAACTTCCTTTAATTTAAGAGCTCCCTCAAGCGCAACCGGAAAGCCCTTGCCGCGTCCCAAATATAAAAAATTCCGGTTCTGATAATACTTACGGGCAATCCTTTGTATCTCTTCTTTTTTGTCAATCAATTCGTCCGCTTTTTTGACTAAGAGTCTTAGGTTTTGAACCAGTTCTATGCTCTCAGCCTGCTTCAAAAATCCCTTTGTTTGTGCAATATTAATAGCCAATAAATAGAGCATTACCAATTGTGTGGTAAAAGCCTTAGTAGAGGCAACTCCTATTTCCGGTCCGGCATGAGTATACAAAACCACATCAGACTCTCTGGAAAGAGAGCTTCCAACAACATTACAAATGGAAACTACAGGACACCTGCTCTTTCGTGTTTCTTCTACAGATGCCAGAGTATCTGCGGTTTCACCTGATTGACTGATAGCTAATAATACTGTTCCACGATCGATAATCGGGTTTCGATATCTAAATTCAGCTGCATAATCAACCTCAACTGGAATACGTGCTATATCCTCAATTAAATATTTGCCTACCAGACCAGCATGCCATGAAGTACCGCAGGCAGTAATAACAAGCCTTTCTAATTTCTCAATTAAAACATGTTCCTGTTTAAATTCTTCTAAATATATTCTGCCTGTATCTATTTCTGCTCTTCCTCTTATTGTTTCCTCTATTGCTCGAGGCTGCTCACATATTTCTTTTAACATAAAGTGGTCAAAACCTACCTTTTCTGCCATAGTACTATCCCACTTTATTGATACGCTTTTAAATTTTCTCTCAACTTCTCCTTTATAAACCTTTACTTTATCCTTTGTCAGTACCCCTACTTCTCCATCCTCCAAATATACTACCTGCCTGGAATAATTCAAAAAAGCAGGAACGTCTGAACCTACAAAATTTTCGTCACTTCCCAGACCAATAATTAAAGGACTCTTAGAACGGGCAACTACTATCTTATCAGGCTCATCTTCGCTAATTACAGCCAATGCGTAAGAACCATTTATTTCTCCTAATACCGTTCTCAGCGCTTCAAGCAGTCCTTTGCTTATGTTGTCTTCTATTAAGTGTGCTATTACCTCTGTATCAGTTTCAGATTCGAACCTGTGTCCTTCTGAGATTAGCTGCGTTTTAAGCCCGAGATAATTTTCTATGATTCCATTATGAACTACTACCAGACGTTTACTGCAGTCAGTGTGCGGATGAGCATTCTCCTCGGAGGGTTTTCCATGAGTTGCCCATCTGGTATGACCTAATGCTATATTCCCCGATAAATTCTCTTTTCCAATCTTTTCTTCTAACTTGTTTATCTTTCCTTCTGCTCGAAATCTTTTTAGAGCACCATCCTCTAAAACAGCAATACCCGACGAATCATAACCGCGATACTCCAGCTTCTTTAAACCTTCAAGTACTATTGGAACTGCTTTACGATAGCCGATATATCCTATAATTCCACACATAATCTATGGATATAATCCTCTTATCTTTATAGCTTCTGCTACTCTGCCTACAGCAAGCATATATGCAGCCATTCTCATATCAACATTCTCTTTTTTCGATATTGCCAGAACGTCGTAAAATGCTTTTGTCATAATATCTCTCAGTTTGAGATTTACTTCTCTCTTACTCCAGAAATAACTTTGTAATCCCTGAACCCATTCAAAATATGAGACAGTTACTCCTCCTGCATTTGCCAGAATGTCAGGAACTACATATATCTCTTTCTGTTTCAGTATATTATCTGCCTCATTAGTTATGGGACCATTAGCAGCTTCAACAATAATCTTGGCCTTAATCTTCTCAGCATTATCCTCTTTTATCTGCCCCTCTAAGGCAGCAGGTATCAAAATATCACACTTTAACTCAAGCAGACCCTTATTCTCTATAGAATCTGCATCCTTATATTTAGCCACAGTACCTGTGTTGGCCAAATGCTTACTAAGCTTTTCTATATCTAATCCACGAGGATTATAGATGCTTCCATAAACGTCACCGACACCTATAATCTTACAGCCCTCTTTATAAAGCAATTCTGCAGTTGCTCTTCCAACATTGCCGTATCCTTGAATAACAATAGACGTATCCTCTATATCCATATTAAAATACTTAAGTGTGTTCAACGCTGTGTACGTCACACCTCTTCCCGTAGCTTCTTCCCTTCCCTGAGAACCGCCTACAGATACAGGTTTCCCTGTTACTACACCAGGAACAACATACCCCTTATCCATGCTGTATGTATCCATAATCCACGCCATAATCTGAGCATTCGTGTTCATATCAGGCGCAGGAATATCTCTCTCAGGTCCTATTATCATTATTATTTCAGAAGTATACCTTCTTGTGAGTCTTTCTATCTCTCCTGTTGACATCTTGGCTGGATCACAGATAACTCCGCCCTTTGCTCCACCGTATGGTATACCAACAACAGCGCACTTCCATGTCATAAGCATTGCTAATGCTTTGACTTCATCAAGAGTAACATCCGGATGAAATCTAATTCCGCCTTTAGAGGGTCCACGATGTGTATTATGCTGCACCCTATAACCAGTAAACACCTCAAAACCGCCATTATCTAATCTTACAGGAATAGAAACTGTTAACTCTCTCACACATTTACTGAGTCGCTTATGCGCCACTTCGTTCAGATTTATCTTTTTTGCTACATTATTAAGAAGTTCTAAAGCATTATGCCACAGATTAAACGCCATCATTCACCTCCATTAGTTATTATTCTATTGCGCTTCTTCCTCTTTCTCTCGTTCTAACACGTATCACGTCTTCAACAGGCAGTACAAATATTTTCCCTGCGCCGATCTGCCCGGTTCTTGCAAGCCTTTGTATTATATCAATTATATCCTCAACCCTTTCCTCCTCAGTAACAATCTCTATCTTCACTTTTGGCAAAAAATTAATAGACTCATTATTTTTAACATTTTTCAGGTGCCCCTTTTGTTTTCCACAACCACTTACTTCAGTGATTGTCATTCCATCAATTGCTATCTCTCTGAAACCTTCTTTTATCTCTTTTAATTTAAACGGCTGAACAATACACTCGATTTTCTTTAACATAACAAATTCCTCCCTTATATGCTTTTATGCATGATATCAAATATTAGCTTAATGTCCAAACAAGTTACAGAGATTCTTCAGGACAATTTTGATTTTAAGATCCTATTTACAAGCTGAGGATTTGCTTTGCCCTTTGTCTCTCTCATAATTTGACCTACAAGAAAAGCCAATGCATTCTGCTTGCCAGATCTAAAATCATCAACTGGCTTTGGATTTTGCTGAACAATCTTATCAATTATCGAAACCAGTTCTCCCTCATCTGAAAGCTGAACAAGGTCTTTTTCTGATACAATCTGTTTTGCATCCTTTCCAGTACATACCATATCCTGAAATACATCCTTAGCAATCTTCCCGCTTACTGTCCCATTCTCAATCAAACTAAGCAGTTCCCCTAATTGTTCTGGAGACACATTAAGATTATTAATATTGATCTTTTTATCCTTAAGAACTGCTAAAATATCGCCTGTTATCCAGTTTGCAATCATTTTACAATTTGAAAAATACTTTGAACACTCTTCAAAATAATCTGCAATCCTCTTGTCCATTGTAAGCACTTCCACATCATAATCAGAAAGTCCATACTTCTTTTTTAATCTATCCCTGCGTGCTTTTGGAAGTTCGGGGAGACTTCGTTTCACTTCACTCACCCATTCTTTATCAATATTTATCCTCACCAAATCAGGCTCTGGAAAATATCTATAATCATGAGCTTCTTCCTTGCTTCTCATGGATTCTGTTCTATTAAGGTCTGTGTTCCACAGGCGTGTCTCTTGAATTACTCTTTTTCCTTTATCAATCGCTTTTTTCTGACGTATAATTTCGTACTCAAGAGCTTTCTCGACACCTTTAAATGAATTCATGTTTTTTAGTTCTGCCTTTGTTCCGAGTCCGCTTTCTCCCACAGGTCTTATTGAGATATTTGCGTCACAGCGAAGACTGCCTTCTTCCATATTACAGTCAGAAATCTCCAGATATTCCAGTATTTGCTTTAAAGATACAAGATATTGATATGCTTCCTCAGGAGAGTTTATATCAGGTTCTGAGACAATCTCAAGCAAGGGCACGCCGGCCCTATTTAAATCAACTCTAGTCCTTGAATCTTCTGAATTTTCAGAATGGATCAGCTTCCCAGCGTCTTCTTCCATGTGAACTCTGGTTATGCATATTTTTTTTACCTTCCCATCAAGCTTAATCTGAATCCAGCCATTTTCCCCAAGAGGCATATCATATTGCGATATCTGATAACCTTTTGGAAGATCAGGATAAAAATAGTTCTTTCTGTGGAATATACATCTCTCAACAACAGTACAATTAGTTGCTAATGCTGTTTTAATAGCGGACTGAACCACATTCTTATTCAAAACAGGCAGTACACCCGGAAGCCCAAGACAAACAGGACATGTTTGTGTATTTGGAGACGCACCAAAATTCGTACTGCATCCACAAAATATTTTAGTCTTTGTTAAAAGCTGAACATGAACTTCCAGCCCAATTACCGGTTCGTAATTCATCTCGCCTTCGAAGATTTCTGAATACTATTTACAATCTTCTGTAAGGAAATAAGTATTTTTATCTTTTCTTCAAAAGGTATTTTTACAAGTTCTTTATGAAATAGTTCTTTTTTTTTAAATAATTCCTTTCGTGTTATTATTCTATTATCTTCCATAACAATCTTTACATCTTTAGCTTTATTCACAACGACTGTCCTTCATAAAGCTTAAATTTCTCATCCAAGCCATACTTATGCAAAATTCCCCCACCTATAGCATAATCTTTAATTAATCCCTTCTCACGAAGTTCATTTATAATTTCTATTGCCTTATCCATAAGATACCTTATTTTAACCTTATTTCCCGAAAATACAATCACAAAAACTTGACAAGTATGATACCATAGCTATATTATATAGAAGTTGGTACGTAAAGAAGATGAAGGAGTTAGAAATGAAGACATATAATTTAACAGTAGTAATCGAAAAAGACGAAGATGGACGATATCTTGCTATATGCCCAGCTCTTCAGGGCTGCTATACAGAGGGAGAAACAGAAGAAGAAGCTCATGCATTGATTGAGGACGCTATTAAACTTCATATCGAGGACCGTCTTGAAATTGGCGAGCCAATTTATGAAGAAGTGGATGTGTCAAAAGTCAAAGTTGCAGTATGAGTCCTCGGCTACCTTCCCTGAATGCTCGTCAAATCATTAAAATCTTAAGAAACCATGGATTTGTCCTAGCTCGCCAAAGTGGTAGCCACGCAATTTTTCGCCATTCAGATGGACGAAGGACAACTATTCCTGTCCACGGCAAGAAAGATATTGGTCGTGGACTTCTCCGTCAGATTATGCGGGATACAGAAATTTCTCTAGATGACTTGTTAAAATAGCGTAAATATTCAGTAAACCCCGTGTCATTGCGGGCATAAAGGTTAAAAAGTGTTGCTATTTTTAAGATAACAGTACCATTTTAAGTAATGAATTTTGCGCATTTGGGTTAGTCCACGATGTCTTCTGTAATCGGCTTTGAGCCGTGAATAAAAGCTCTCTATGCTATTGGTTGTCGCCGAAATATTTGGTTCTTTTAAATAATGGAACATATTAGGCAGAGCATTGTTAATTAATACCATGGTACGTTTGATATCTTTAAAAGCTATATTAGTTATGGGCAAATGATTTCACAAAATCTCTGTATTTGTTTACCCAGGTTCTGTAGTTTTCGATAAACTGATCGCGCTCTTTGACAGATTTGATGCTGCAGAGGGTACGCAGAAGAATTCTCAGTTCTCTTCCTGCGGCTGTTTTAGGATATGTCCTAAGCCAGCGCATACCCTCACGTTGAATATGATAGAGACAGCGCTGAATGATAGCCTTTGGCCAAACTATAGCAATAGCTCTCATAACAGTTCGCCATCCATGACGATATAATGAGGCGTAAGACCCTGTTTCTTGAGCCTTTTAAACCATGGATAGACATTCTTAAAACCTTCTTTCTTGGTGTAGATATTTGAGATAATCGCTTGCCCTTTAACATTCATAAGACTTATCAGACATCCGTTTTTATGGAAGTAGGTGCCATCATAAATTAGATATTTGTACTGAGTATAGTCAAGCTGTTCATCAGGTAATTGTTCGAGCCAATAATTTTTAATGTGTTTGAGTTTGAACTCACTGTAACCTGAGAGATCGCATAGTTGTCTAATGCTGTAGCTTTCTTTAACCCATAGATTAAACCAGTGTTGTTCATTGAATCGTTTAGCATCAGGTCGTTTCCAGATGAAAGTTTTGGAGCATCTTTTACACCAGTACCTTTGCTTATTTTGTTTGGTTTTTCCATGTTGTTTAACCTGCGAAGAACCGCAACAATAACAATGTTTTTTTCATGATAAGCATCCCCTTTTATCAAAGCATTTTGGTAATCTAATACAAAATAAAGCCTATCTCAAACAATACCATATGGTTACAATTTTTGCCAGCAACACTTTTTAACCTTTATGCCCATTGCGAGGAGTACAACGACGAAGCAATCTGTCATTCCGCACTTGATGCGGAATCCAGTAGTGTTCAAGAAAAATAAAAGAATGGAAAAAGTTCTTGACAAAGAAAATGTTTTGCGCTAAAGTAAAATTAACTCGGGATACTGGGATGATTTTTTGGAGGTTTTTAGATGAAAATTAATAAAAACAGCCCCCTGCCGCGATACTATCAACTGATGTCTATTATCAAACGCCGGGCTTCCAGGTTAAAAGCAGGCGATAGGATAGATACAGTACAAGAATTATGTTCTAAATATAAACTGAGTAAATCTACTGTTGAAAAGGCAGTCTCTGAACTTGTAAAACAAAATATATTGGTTAGCGAAGTGGGTAGAGGGACATTTGTTCAATCTTCAACATATACGGAGAAGCGGTCTTATAATAAAAATATAGCGTTATTCTTAAACAGCACGTACTCTTCGGGTTCAAGCAAGAGCGGGAATATGGGCTTCTATGGAGATTTGCTGGAGAAACTTCATGAGTCTTTAAATAAAGAAAACTTTAATGTAAAACATTATTTTTTAAAAGATGGAAATCTCTCTAAATTAAGATTGAAAAATGATGATCTTAAGAACATGCTTGGGACGATTTTTGTTGGAACATATTCTGGTGATAACAAAGCTCTATTTAAAACTATACCAACTGTATTTGTTGGCTGTGAGATAAATAATAGAAATACAATATCGATAGTTAGCAAAAATGTCTCAGGTGGAAATGAAGCGACAAGATATCTTCTTAAATTGGGATTTAGAAAAATTGGATTTATAGGAGATAACCAACCAAATTATAAATTAAGGTATCAAGGATATTGTGAAGCATTAAATTCTGCAAAAATACCGATTAATGACAAAATCGTATGGTTTGATTATAATAAAGCAAACAGAGACTTAGGAGAAACTCCGTCTATTGTTGATGCTTTATTTTGTTGTGCAGACTGGATTACTCTGAGAGTTGTAAATTCGCTGCATAAAAACGGAATCGACATTCCGAAAGATATAAGTATAGTATCATATGATGATACGGATATATTAACACATATTGAACCTTTGATTACTAGCATTTCTATAGACAGAGCTGAAATGGCAACAAAGGCAATTGATGCTTTACAAATGATGATTAAAAATGGTAAAAATACTGGTAAAGTCATGGAAGTTTCAACAAAACTGGTTGTAAGAGATTCAACTTCTAATTTTGCGAAGGAGGTGAGTGAAAAATGTTAGATAAAATAAGGAAGATTTGGAGAAGGACTGGATTTACGTTGATAGAGCTTCTGGTCGTGATAGCCATCATCGCTTTGCTTGCATCAATGTTACTGCCGGGGCTACAGAAAGCAAGGGAAATGGGAAGACGAATTAAATGCATTAGTAATCTGAAACAGATTGGACTAGCATTTGCAATGTATGCTAATGACTACGACGACTCTTTGCCTCCTGCCCAATCTGGTAGTAATACGTCATGGATGCACTTTCTTTCGCCTTATTGTGACGGAATAGATTCCGACCTTGGAACAGGAGTATTAAAAAAGATTTTTGCATGTCCAGAGGATAAATATTTTAACAGGTATTACAACGAAGGACTTAGCACTACAAATCCAGGCGATAACCCTTCTTATGGAATTAATTACTACATTGCTTGTCCTGGTAATGCTCATCAGAAACTCAGAATTACTAAGATATCCAGACCAACTGAAACTGTGCTTTGCACTGATTCAATACATAGAAATGAGAAAGATCCTGACACTGAGTCCTCTTATTATACAATCGATTCGTATAACTTTATGAGCGATCGGCATAATAACGGATGCAATATCCTTTGGGCTGATTTTCACGTAACATATGCCTCGGAAACAGAAATGAATGACATGATAACTAATTCAGATAGGCGAACAAAATGGTGGTATGGAGAATAATAAATTTAAGGAGGTAAAAAATGGCAAAATTAAGAATTTTTTTAGTCTTTCTGTTATCTGTTTTTTTAATTAATACTATTGGCGTAGAAGCGTCTAAAAACTCAATAAAATTAAGAGCAACATCAAACTGGATTGTTTTTATGACGTTTAATGAAAAGGGAGTACCATTTAAGTTTGAACTAACCAAACAGGATTTAAATGGCTATAAAGGAGAAGATATTCTGGATATAGAAGTTTGTGGTCCTGATTACAATGTGATTCTTAAAGATATAATTCTTGATGATGGAAATGAAGATAAAGGCTGGAAAGAGGGCCCGGAGCAAATTAAGGTGTTGTCAATACCGGCTAAAGGGAAAGGCGTCTATCAGATAAAATGTTGCTCCCGGAAAGGCATTGACATGAAAATTTTAAACCCTTTCTCGTCGCTTGACAATATTGCCTTAAAATTGTTTGATGATAAACAAATCTGGATTGTTACTCCATGGCCAGAGGCTTATGTATGCCTGTTTGACGAGCAGAAACCTATATTTGAAATAAAACCCCAAGGGAAGAATGGCGATGTCGAAGGATTTAAGATCTATGACAACAAGGGTTCTTTATTATGGAAAGGAGACGTTCAAGAGAAACGAGAGAAGGAAATTAAATTAGAAGGTAAAGATACTTTTTTCAGGTTTAAACAGTCAGGCTGTGAGAGTTTCTTTTTGAAAGTCAATAATCTTTCAAAACCTATAGTTCTTTTTCCAAGTAAGGACGATATGAACAAATTTAATTTGAAAGCCGCTGAAGACTATATCGATACAATGGGAAAAATAGATTGGTATGAGCATACATTTATTCGCCTAACCAATCCCCCCGTGTTTTATATATTTCCAAACACTCAAGGAAAGTTGCTTTTTAACTTTAAGAAGAGAGATTGTAATGGATATGCCGGTGAGGATATACTTTCATTTACTGTATATGATTCAAAGAGTAAAGTTGTTTTAAAGGGGCAGGTTGCTGATGATGGTGAATCAACAGGTTCATGGCAGGACGGTCCTCCACAAGATAAAACAATCGAACTGATGGGAAATATCAGTGAGTATTATAAAATTGTATTCCAGAAAAGTATAGATATTTCAATCGGGAATTTTAAATTATTAAATGGAAATTTTGTATTCGGCTTTATGGATAGAAAAGATATTATTTTTATTAAAGCACACGGTGAATATTGTATATATATACCTACAAGAGACGAAGGGCATGATGCTTTTACAACATTTATTGCGAGCAAAAGGTGGAGAACATCGAGAATTAATTCATTAGTTGTATATGATAGTAATGATAATAATATATTTGATGCTTCTAAGGAAGATTTTGAAAAAATAAATGGGAAGAAGAAAATCAAGATAAAAAAGTTAGATGAATTTTTTCGTTTGTCAGCAGATGCGGATGCTATTACATTTAATAACACAATACATCAAATATATATAGCAGCTCATAAAAGCGATTTTGACAAGTTTATTGACCTAATAGAGGACCAAGAAATGCGGCCGTCGATACCAGGAAAAAATATATTACCAAAACTTATTTCTAAAGAAGGAGATGCATTAAGTGATAAATGGGAATGTGTAGCTGAGGGGAAATCAAGTGGGGTTCGCAAAAAAAGCTATATTGAAAGCATACAATTTATGTGGGATAATGAAAAATATATCTTAACTTCAGATAAAATATTTCTTAATCCTCAAAAACATTATCTTATATCGTGCCAGGTAAAAAGCTCTTCAAAAAATACAATTACCGCAGGGTTAAGTGAGAATGTAAAAACAACAACTGTTGATTATGACCAATTTAAACGGGTTACTTTTGAGATTCCTATAAATGATAAAAGTAAATACGCATATCAAGTTAAGCTTATTATAGAAGGGGATGGTTCTGTTGAAATTAAAAACGTAACTTTAAAACCATTATCGGATTTTGTAAAAATAGCGTCTCCATTAAATGGTAGTAGGATGAATCCTGGAATGTTAGAGATACTGTTTGATGAGGTTAAGGATGCTGATTACTATAAATTGAGGATTTTTAAGTTGATAAATGGCAGTGAATTAAAAGAAGTTTATTCACATCAGTCGAAAGAGACAGCAATTACATGGAATGCGAAAGAAATAGGCTGTTATAATATTGTATTGGAATCGATATGTAATCAATCACCGAGTAAGGATAATATCTGGATAAATGTATATGAAAAGGTAGATACAACACCTCCAAAATTTTATGCTTTATACCCTCCCCCTGATGATGAGCTTAAAGATTCGCCGGCCGATATAAAATTCAAATGTTTTGATTTATACGGTGATATTGATGTGAACAGCATAAAACTCATAATAGATTCAATTGATGTAAGTGATAAGCTAAAAAGAGATACTGACTTATTTTATTATAAACTTTCGTCTCCACTAAAAGAGGGAAAACATATTTGCAGGCTTGAAATGAAAGATACAGCCGGTAACACAGCAGCAAAGGAAGAATATGGCTTTTTTATTGGAAAACAATCTTCTCAGGAGGGAAGGATTACCTTTGATAATCGAAACAATGTTTTTTATAACGGGTTCCCATATTTTATGAATGGAATCTATAGCTATGACTCAAAAACATCTATGCTTAAATTATTTAATAAATATGGAATCAATACATTATTACTTAATGACTTGGTTACTGAAGAAAATGCACTGGAGAGATTAACATATAACATAAAAAATATTTGCGGGTTTAGTGGAGTTCCTCGGAAAGTAGATGAAAAAGAAATAAGGGATAAATTAGAAAAAGGTAATTTTCTCAATAGGCGATATTTGCTCGCATATGAATTGGATGAACCCGATGCCCATGCACCTATTGAAAGCACAATAAAAGTAAAAGAGATAATTAAATCAGTTGATCCGAATCATCCAACTGCATTTATAATAGCAAATTTTAGAGAGGGTGATTATGCAAGATTTGCACCAACAACTGATATTTTAATGTATGACATATACCCACTTCCTGATCAGCCAATTACTAGTGTTATTACCCATACTGAAGAGGCAAAGGAAGCTGTAAGAGATAAAAAGCCTATATGGTACATTGCTCAGGCCTTTCATTTTCCGGCAATTTATAGAGAGAATAAAAAGGAGTTGTTAGAAGAAGAGGAGTTTCAACCAAATCCAATTGAATTGAGAAATTTAATATATCAAGGCCTTATGCATGGTGCGAATGGATATCTGTTCTATGCATGTTGTGGGGGGACACGTATATGGGAGCTTGCTCCTGCATCATGGGAAATGTTGAAACGGATAGCGTATGAAACACACTCCCTGCGAGACGTGTTTATGTTTGGAGACAAAAATAATAGTGCAGATATTGTTTCAGAAGATAATGAGCAATATGATATAGCATCGGTAACATTTAATAATAAGCAATATATCTTTGTTTTGAATATGAAAAGAGAACCAGGACTACTCAAAATAAAGCTCAATAAGATAAAATCTGATACTATTAAAGTACTTTTTGAAAACAGAGTATTGTATGCTTCAGAAAATATTCTTGTAGATGTTTTTAGCCCTCTGGAAGTACATATATATGAGTATTAAGTAAAAGGCAGACACATTTGCCATACTCTAAGGGGGTTTTTGTTGGTAATAGATTATTTTCTTAGACTTCCTTAGTCTAGGGATATTCACAAAGGAGAGTATAGCTATGGAAAGTAATCATGGAGAATAGATGAAGACAAAGATAGAAACTGGAAGCAAAATGTTTGATTCATTCTATGAAAGGATAAAATCCTTAGAAAGCTTGTGATTGTGCTGCATCCCCAGTAATAATCGTTGCTTTTGGTGACAGTGTTACTCAGGGGGGTTATGATCAATCCGAAGTTTATCGTAAAAGCTGTTGATGAACTAACAAAGGCAATGACAACATCAAGGGCAACTCATTATGAATAATTTTATAAAAAATGTAACCTTGGAGATGAGTCTTAAACCATTCAAGGATAATTCAGAGACAGCAGTACGCTCTGCCTGCCGTGAATTATTTCTGCAATGGTTGCCGCTTATCCGACACGCTGATATAGTTTCGATCCTTCTGTGGTCTTCCGACGGTTCAGAAATTTTAGAATATGACGGTAATCTTGATAGAAACTTCGAATGGGCCAAATATATTGGTGTTGCCAACCCGCGTTGTACAGATAAAAGCCGTCCATATGATCCTGATAATATTTCAATACATCGCCATCCTTATTTATATCGAGAAAATCCGCCAGAGTTCACGTATGGCTGGCTGAAGGACTTAGTTGGCTATTTGAAGTTAATAGGTACGGAAGTGACATGTAAACAAATAAGGGTGGGAGCGACTTTTGATCCTGGTCCGGAATTCGCAAAATCTACTTTTAAGTATGAAAAACATCCGGAAATCTGTATAGGCAATACAATGGGGCAAGCTAGTTTTGTCTGCTGTTACTCCACATTAAAAAAAGACCAAGAAGTCTATGCTGGTTTCCCTGAAGGCATCCCCCACGATACACCATTCGGCACATTCCTTGGTCGACAGTGCAGGCATTTCCTTGGCGATCTCGGGTTTGATTATGTTTGGTTTTCCAACGGATTCGGCTTTGGCATGGAAACATGGGGCATTTGCGGCGCTGTATTTGACGGCAAATCTTTTCTATATGAAAAGTGTAAAGAGATTAGGGAAAATATTCTTTTATTCTGGAAATTATTTCGCAAAGAATGTCCGGATATCCCAATTGAGACCCGCGGTACCAATCTGTCCACAGGAATGGATCTTGCCTCTGACGCTGTGCCTTTGCAGGATATCTATAACGGAGGCTATGGGGTTGAGCCGCCTCCGAACTCACCATGGGCGGCTCTTAACGGTGATTTTGGACTGGAACTTGCAGGCTGGATGTCACATATTGCCGAGCTGCCGGACGAATCATTTCCATTTCGCTTTTATACTCATGACCCTTGGTTCCTGAGTAGCCCGTGGCTGGACCACTATGATCGTGAGCCTCACGACATTTATTTGCCGCTTTCGATAGCCAGGTTGAATAGAGAAGGCAGGGTTTGCACGCCAACATCCATCGAATTCCTGACCGTCGACGATTCATATGGCAATATGCCGGGAAAAGTGCCAAATGAGGTAATCCCGCATATTCTGGAAGCAAAGGAACGCGAACCGGATCAAGCTGGACCGCTGGTTTGGGTTTATCCATTCAGCGAGTATCACGAGATGACATTCAATGAGCCAAACCGCATAAAAGAGGTCTTCTTCGGCGACTGGTTCATACGTGGAGCTATCAACAACGGCTTTCCTTTAAATACAGTGGTCAGCACAGGTAATTTTACTTCAATTATGACATCAATTCCCGAATATTTCATGGAATCAATTTTGATTACTCCTATTCATGGAGATAATAGCAAAATTTGTCCTATGCTTCTAAAGCATCTACAGAATGGCGGGCGCATTCTTTTCTATGGCCCCATTGAGTACGCGAATGAATCCATATTGAAATTGCTTAATCTTCAAAAGACAGCGCCTATTTCAGGCGATCTGGAACTCTCGTTGAATTTGGAGACAGACAAGCTCTCTGAACATGCATATCCGACAAAGCTTAAACATGATGAACTTCTTTCTGGTGGCGGTCTGCGCGCTGCGCTCCGGGAAAAGCAGGATCCCTATTCTAAAATTATAGCAGTACTAAACAAAGATAAAGAAACGCGTATCGCAGCTATAAGCCGCAGTATGCCCGATTGGAAAGGTGGCAAACTGGCATGGGTGCGCGGAGTTAATTCATTCACTCTTAATGCCCGGCATCCCGTAATGTTCGATCCTGCAGAGGTTTTTCACGGGGAACTGTTGATGCGTTTTATACTGGCTGAATTTGGTTATGAGATTCAGGTTAAAAAATGCAGTCCGGATCAACGCAATCCAGTAATTACTGTGACGCGGCATAAGAATGGTTTTTTCTTCTCCTGTTTTGCACCTGATACAACCGTAGCTCTGTCTCTGCGCTTTCCACAAGGAGCGCCGCTCTTTAAAGGGATGGAAACACGGCTCATAAACGGCAGTTCTACTTACTTTTTACCTCGAGCCTTGTGCCGGGAATGCCGAGTTTTCATTGAGCAGGAAGAGGACAGCTTGATCTTCTGTAAGGAAGAACATTCCGGTCATGTGGGTGTCTATCGGCGTTTCTTGCTGAGTGGTCTTAAAAAAGCAACGGTACGTTTTTACAATGAACCGGGAATGGAGGCAAATGTCAAGATGCTTCGCAATCCTAAAAGACCATTTATAGTGGGTAACTTTGCAAAATTTCGTCAGGGAAATAAGGCCTATGGCCAACATCTGGTAACGAAAAATATTTCTGGAGAATTGTTAATTTCATGGTAGAGAGGAAGACATAAATGAATATGAAGCAGTTTATTAATCGCAAGGTACTTAAGAGTGGACGTGTGGGAGTTTTTAGTACAGGTCATTATATATACTGGCCACAGTTTCCTGGACTTAAAGAAAAACTGATTAATCACAGCAATTATTTCGTGGGACAACTCAAAAAGAATGCTTGGGCTACTATTATTGCCTTTGAAGGCATCTGCGACAGTTCTCAGCGCGCCTTTGAAGCAGGTAATTTCTTTGCTTGTAAGCAGTTAGATTTACTTATCTGTTTTGTTGGAACCTATACCCCGAGTGCTAATGTCTTCCCGGTTATTCAGCGGGCAGGTGTGCCGGTGGTTTTAGTCTGTTTACAGCCATCCGAGTGTATGGATTACGCAAAAGCTACCACCGCTCTTCAACTGGAAAACGATAACATTACCAGCCTTCCAGAGATCTCCTGCGCCATGGTCCGAGCAAATCAAAAACCTCTGGACTGCATTGTCGGAGCGCTTTACGAAGATGAGCGTGCGTGGAAGCGTGTATTCGAATGGTGCGAAATAGCCACCGTCTTACACGAACTGGAGAATGCTCGTCTAGGACTTATGGGCCATACCTATGAGGGAATGCTGGATATGAATTCTGATCCGACAATGTTTGACGCCCATTTCGGTATGCATATTGAACACATAGAAATGGATGACTTAAAGGAATGTATAGATGCAGTTACTGAAAAAGAAATAACAGAAAAACTAGAGACAATTCAGAATATATTTGATTTTCCTGAGCGTGGCGCGGAACTAATCGCCACAAAGGTTAAGAACGAAGATCTTCTCTGGCCTGCCAAGGTAGCTTGCGGAATGGATAGATTAGCAATTGATTTTAATCTGACAGGACTTTCTTATTATTATCGGGGCTTGGATAACAACGAATTTGAACGCATTCACGCGGCGATGATTATCGGCAATTCTTTTCTTACCACACGTGGAATCCCTATTTCCGGAGAATTTGATTTAAAGAACTGTGTTGCAATGCTGATTATGGATAGATTTAAAGCAGGCGGTTCCTTTTGCGAATTCCACCCTATCGATTTTAGGGAAGATTTTGTTCTTGTTGGACACGATGGTCCTCATCATCTCGCCATAGCCGATGGAAAACCGGCATTAAGAGCATTGAGCCTCTATCACGGCAAGCGGGGAAGCGGCCCTTCGGTTGAATACAAATTAAAGGTAGGTCCCATCACTATGCTGGGTCTAACCCAGACCTTTGATGGCAGATTCAAGATGGTAGTAGCAGAAGGAGAATCCTTACCCGGTCCTATTCCTGCCAGCGGCAATACCAATACCCGCGGTAAGTTCAAACCCGATGTGCGCACCTTCTTAGAGCGCTGGACAATGGAAGGGCCTACTCATCATTTTGCCCTGGGAGTTGGTCATATAGCGAAAAAGATAAAGCTGCTTGCCCGCTATCTGAATATTGAATGTGTGCTGGTTACGTCCGAAGATTAAAGATTCCGAAAAAGAAAGGATAATAATGTATAAGAAGATAGATGCTCAGTTAATCTCAAAGTTAAAGAATATTGTCGGTGAGAAGAATATTATCTGTGAAAAGAAACTAATGGAGGATTATTCCCATGATGAGTTTGCTCTCCCTTCAATAAGAAAATATCCGGAGATAGTAGTAACACCAAAATCCTCTGAGGAAGTGTCCGAGATTGTAAAGCTTGCCTCCAGGGAGCAATTTGCCATTGTTCCTCGTGGAGGCGCTACAGGATT
Organism: bacterium; assembly: GCA_018812485.1. Classification (NCBI taxonomy): domain Bacteria; species bacterium. Next base: position 18,722 of record JAHJDO010000032.1, read on the forward strand.
ATGTGGTGCATGCATACCACTCTTTGGAGGAGTAGTTCTCAGCCTTGAAAACATGAACAAAATCATAGAGATAGATCAGGCCAATCTTATGGCAGTGATGGAAGCAGGGGTTACTTTAATGCAGTTCTATGAAGAGTTGAAGAAGAAAAACCTATTTTTCCCACCACATCCCGGAGAAGAAAGCGCAATGATAGGTGGAGTAATTGCGACTAATGCAGGCGGAGCAAGAGCGATATGGAACCGTAAGAAACTTTGTAAGAGGGCTGGAGGTTGTCCTGCCTGATGGCAGGATAACCAATCTGGGAGGCAAAGTTATAAAGGATAGTTCAGGATATAGCCTGCTTCATCTTATGGTGGGTTCTGAAGGAACACTTGGAATTATCACTAAGGCTACATTAAATATCCTGCCGCCTCCTGACACAATGTTTACCCTTGTTGTGCCCTACACCAACCTATCAGATGCTATGGGCTCAGTCCCGATAATAATTCAAAAAGGCGTTTTGCCTTTAGCTATAGAATTTGTTGAGGATGATGTTCTCACTATCACAGAAAATCACTTAGGGGCAAAATGGCCTTGTAAGGGAGGAAAGTCATACCTGATTATCGTTGTTGATGGAATGAGCAGAGAAGAAGTGGAAAAAACTGCAGAAAGAATATCAGAAATCTGTCTTGATAATAGTGCTGTTGATGTGTTTGTTGCAGATACAACACAAAAGCAGGAAAATATTCTAAACATCAGAAGTCAAATTTATGAAGCACTAAAATCACAAACAATAGAAATCCTGGATATAGTTGTTCCAAGAGCAGAGATAGCTAACCATATTAATGCAGTATATCAAATCTCGGGAAAATACGGGATGTGGCTTCCTAACTATGGTCATGCTGGAGATGGCAATGTTCATACGCATCTTACCAAAATAGGTATTTGCAATGGAAAAACAACCGGAGAAATGGAAGATTGGAAAGGAAAATATGAAAAGGTAAAAAAAGAAATCCACATTGATGCAAAAAACCGTGGTGGGAAAGTTTCTGGAGAACACGGAATAGGTATAGCAAAAAAAGCATATTTGCCATTATTTGTTGATGAAACTCAGATTGAATTGATGAGAACAATAAAAAAATCTTTTGATCCTAACAATATTTTAAATCCAGGCAAAATATTTGATATTTAATTTAAGTCTTTCATTTCAATAACGTTGTTGTTTTGGATATATCCATTTTAACTATATCAGGAGAAAGCAATGCATAAAATTCACCTCATCCCCCACTTCCACTATGATGTAGCGTATCTTAAAACAGAGGAAGAATATCTTTCTATGGCTTTTGAAAATCTGAAGGAAGCTATAAATATTCTTTCCAAAAATCCAGAATACACCTTTCTTATTGAACAGGTTATTTTGCTTGATAAGTTCAGTAAAAAATGTCCTGAAGATTTCAGAAAATTAAAGAAATTTGTAAAAGAAGGTCGTGTTGAAGTTTCTTCAGGGATGTGGTGCTTGTCGGATATGAATATGCCTTCTGGAGAGTCTCTGATACGTCAGATACAATATGGTAAAGAATGGCTTAAAAATAAGTTTGGTATTGAGTCGAAGACTGCATGGATACCGGATTGCTTTGGGTATAATTTACAAACACCTCAGATACTAAAAAAATGCGGTTATGAGTATTTTGCATTTACAAGAGGTATAGATAGCATCAAACGTAAGAACGAATTCTACTGGCAGGGACTCGATGGGACAAAGATTCTCACTCACTGGATGGTTGTGGGATATGGCGGAGTTGGATCCTTTAAAAGAGACAGGATAGAGGCTTTTAAAATAATCAGAAAACAGATTGATATAGTAAAAAAGCATTCTGTATCAGAATATATAATGCTCGGAAACGGAGGAGACATTGCCAAACCTCAAGCACATGTTCCAGAAATAGTAAAAAAATGGAATCGTAAAAATGATGAACAACTTGTTTTCTCGACTACAGAGAAATTTTTTCATACTATAGATGAGAAGATAAAAAAAGATAAATTAAAGCTTGACCTGGTCAAATGTGAACTTAATCCTGACCGCCAAGGCTGTTACAGTTCAAGAATTAAACTTAAACAGTGGAATAGGCTTCTGGAAAACAAGATTATCGAAGCTGAAAAACTGGCTTCTATTTTCCATATTCTACATAAGACTAATTATCCTGAGAAGGAGTTCAACTCAGCATGGAAAATAATCCTGAAAAATCAGTTTCATGACATTATCTGTGGAACGATTATTGACAAGTCGTACTTTGAGACTGTTAAATCCTATGAGAAAACAAATGAGAAATTAGATAGAATAATCAATAGATACGCAAAATTGGCACATTATAAGTTAAAAGATAAGAAGGTGAAGGTTACAGGCATAGAAATTAGTAAAGAAAAAATAGAAAATAAGTTTTTCAAAATAGAACTCACTTCAAAGGGGGTAATTAGGAGTCTTATCTTAAAAAAGGGAAATACTGAATTTGTAAATCCGAATAAGCCTTTTTTTAACAACTTGTTCCTGCAAACTGATAATGGAGACTTGTGGCAGTATTACGAAGGGCCTCTTCCTGATTTGGATGGATTTATATCAGATATTATCTATGATCCTTTACCGGACGAGAAGCATATAGTTTCAAAGACTGGAAAACGTAAGGCTGGACTCTTAATAACCTCAGAGGATGCAAGATATGTTGATAATAAAATAAAAATATTAAAAGAAGATGTTCGTTATGGATTGAAAATCTCAGGAGAAATGAGATATATGGACTTATCCCCGTTTAGAATAAAATTTGCTCAATATATTTTTCTTTACAGAGATATAGAACGAATTGATTTTAAAACAGAGATAAATCCTGTTTGGGGAGAACGGTATCGTATCAGGGCTATGTTCCCAACTAATATAAAAAATGGCATCATCAGGCATGAGATACTATTTGGAAATATAGAACGTCCTGAAGGAGAATTTCCTGCGCAAAACTGGATTGATTATTCTGATAAAAAGAAGGGGCTATTTCTCCTTAATAAAGGGTTACCGGGAAATAATGTAACTGATGGCGTAATGATGTTGTCGCTTCTACGCTCAGTAGATATGGATTATAAAGGGCCAAGTAAGTCTGCTCTTGAGAAAAACACAAAACACAGCTTCGAATATTCTCTGGTTCCTTATCTTAAAAAGGATAAAAAGCACAAGGCATATCTCTTAGGTCAAGCTTTCAATAATCCCCTGCCCTCAGAACTTAATACTGTAGTTGAAAAGTTTATTTCTATAGAACCAGCAAACATTGTTTTATCAGCAATGTATATAAAGAGAAAGAATCTATTTATTCGCATCTATGAAGCAGAAGGAAAGAAAACTGCTGGGGAAATCAGAATTAATGCCGATTTTAAAACCTGTAAAGAAACAGATTGCCTGGGAAGAGAAATCAGAGATATTGACATTCTCAATAATAAAATTTGTGTAAAGTTAAATTCCTTTGAAATTAAAACGTTCAAATTAGAAAATAAAAACCTGAGCTAGTTCCCTCCACCCAGAACTTCTTTCAGCCCCTTCCATGTCTTCCTCTTGAAACATTCTAGCTTCTTTATGTCTCTTCTTCTTGGGGGTGGGTCACCATGTTCCTGTTCATTTCCAATTTTGAAAACAGAAGAATTGAAATTTTTTAAACAATGTGATACTTTGAACAAATCTGAATTAAAAGCCAAAGGTTACAGCCTGAGATGTCTGCAGAAATTATCACTATTGGAACAGAGCTGCTCACAGGTAGCACTACCAACACAAATGCATCATACCTTGCAGAAAAACTTACCTCCATGGGTATAGAAACTTGTTTCCAGACATCTGTTGGAGATAACTATCCTCATCTAGAATCAGTGCTTTCTGAAGCAATTAAACGCTCAGAAGTAATTATTGTTACTGGAGGGTTGGGTCCAACTGTAGATGACATAACTAAACAAGCTGTATCCAGTGTTCTGAAAACTCGCCTGATTCTGGAAACCAGCATCCTCTCAAAAATAGAACGGTTCTTTAAGGATAGAAAAAAGGAAATACCCTCTAACAATTATAATCAAGCTCTTATTATCAGAGGATCTATGATTATTAATAATGAAACAGGAACAGCTCCTGGCTTAATTATTGAAAGAGGCAAAAATACCATCATTCTGCTTCCTGGTGTTCCGAGAGAATTAAAACAAATGTTTGAACATACTGTTTCTAAATATCTTGGGAAAAAATACAGTAAAAATCTTGTCATTAAATCTCGAACATTAAGAACCTTTGGTCTTGGAGAATCAGATCTTGACGAAAAAATTACACATGTTACAGAAAAATATTCAAATCCATGTATTGCATTCCTGGCCCATACTACAGAGGTGGATATAAAAATAACTGCAAAGGCTGGCAATCAGGGTATTGCTGATTCCTTGATAGCAGATGTGGAAACTCAGATAAGAGATTGCCTTGGAGACTGTGTGTTTGGCGCAGATGATGAAACAATGGAAAAAATTGTTGCCGCTATTCTAACACTGCGAAATAAAACAATTGCTGTTGCTGAATCATGCACCGGAGGGTTGATCTCTAATCTCCTAACAAATGTCTCTGGAAGTTCAGCATATTTCATTGAATCTATTATTGCTTATAGTAATGAAGCAAAAATCAGATTGCTACATGTTTCTTTACACACAATTGAAGAATTCGGAGCAGTAAGCTCCCAGACAGCAAGTGCTATGGCAAAAGGGATAAAAGAACTTGCAGGTACTGATTACGGTCTTTCAGTAACAGGAATAGCAGGACCAACAGGCGGAACTTCAGAGAAACCAGTAGGCTTGGTTTATATCGGACTTGCGCATCAGAATGGAGTAGATACCTCAGAACACAAGTTTTTTGGAACCAGAGACATTATTAAACAAAAAGCTGCACAAACTGCGCTGGATACAATTAGAAAATATCTTATAAATCAGACATAAAATAGGATGAATACCGTCCGAAGCTTTATTGCTATTAACATCCCGGCTAAAATTAGGAATAAACTAGAAAAAATCCAGGATGACTTGAAGAAATCTAACGCGGCTCTGCAGCTTGTAAAACCTGAAAACATACATATCACCCTGAAATTTCTGGGCAATGTTCCTGTTGAGAGCATAAATGACATTCAAGACGCAATTAATGAGAGTATCTCAAGATTCAAGATATTTTCAGTATCTTTTGAGAAGACAGGTGCCTTCCCAAATCCACAATATCCAAGAGTAATATGGGTTGGTATAGAAAAAGGCAGAGAGGAGCTTTCTCTTATAAATACTAAAATAGAGAATTCACTTTCCAGGTTTTCCCTGCATCAAGAAAACCGCAAATTTCAACCTCATCTTACTATTGCAAGAGTCCGTTCTGGCAAAAACCGTGAGAGGATTGTAAATGCCTTGGAAGAATTAAAAAATATCAGAGTAGGTGAAATGCTTGCAGAAGAAATCTGTCTGATGGAAAGCATGCTTAAGCCTCAAGGCGCGCAGTATAAAACTTTAAAATTTTTTTACTTGACATGAGTTTTTAGATATGCTATTTTTACAATAGAAGTTCATGGGTGAAGGGTAGAAGTATGATAAAGTTGAGACCAGATACATGGGTTCCTAAGTACGAACAAATTAAGAATATTATTCGAAATGAGATCTCCAAAGGAAAATATGCAGCCGGTAGTCGTATTCCCTCAGAAAATAAACTTCCGAAATTATTTAATGTAGGTAAAAATACAGTGTTAAAGGCAGTTGGAGACCTGGTTAATGATGGAATTCTCTACAGGGAACAGGGTAGAGGAACTTTTGTTGCTAATTTACATTCCCCAAGAAGTGATTCTAGAAATATAGGACTATATTTAATGTCGCAGCAAAGAGATATGACTGATGCTGAAAAACTTACTTTTTTTACTCCCAATTACCCCATACGTGTTAAGTTAAGCTAATAAGTTTTCTCGCCGATGTGGTTGACATCGGTGTTTTTTTGTGCCATTATACCGATAGCCGTAATAATGCTATCGGCATAGAAAGGAGACAGTTATGACGAAGGAGAACAGAAGG
>JAHJDO010000033.1 GCA_018812485.1 bacterium
CATGACTTTTCCTTTCGGTTTTTGTTGTAACTTATTATTTGAGAAGCAGTTACATTATATCAAGGCTGGAGGGGAAAGTCAAGAAATTAATGTTTGCAACTTCCTGTGTAACAGTGAGTTGTGAATTTTACAGGAGACTAACGTGGAAGTAAGAAAGGGGGTGATAACCTCTTAAAATTTTCAAGTATGGTGCTATGCATAAGATGAGAGTAGGTCTCTCGCAATCAGTTGGCAAGAGCGGGTTGCAAACCACCTCAAGCTGCTTTGATTAAGAGTCAAGGTAGTAAGCGTTGAAGGAAAAGGCATAACATACGATTATGTCAGGTAGGTGCTAAAGAGACGAACGCAAGTGAACCACTGATGAAGTATCGAAAGGGAAAAGAGGGCAACGTCAGAACCGCAGGAAGTCTACTGCGTGATAAATCCAGAAGTAGCTTGCAGACTGTCTGGGTGGCGTTCGGTATAAAGGTGGCGTGACTTTAACACAGGCTGTGCATGGAACGTGGGAACCTGTCGCCTTGATGATAAGGGAGGGATTCAAGCGTGGAACCGTAAGAATCAGAGTACTAATGCGAGGCACAGGGGCGGATTATTCCGTAGTAGTGATGAAGGCTGGTAATACGGCTGGAGCGAAGGGAATAAGTTATTTAGTTGAGTTCAATAAACAACCAAAAAAAAATGGGATGATTTAATGGAAACAACAAAGTCGTTTAACATTGCGAAGCAAGTGGTGTTGGAAGCATGGAAGAAGGTAAAATCCAATGAGGGTGCTGCTGGGATAGATAATGAAACGGTAGAGGAGTTCGAACAAAATCTTAGCAAGAACCTTTATAAGATATGGAACAGGATGTCTTCTGGAACATACTTTCCTCCACCTGTAAAAGCAGTGGGAATACCCAAAAAGAGTGGTGGAGAAAGGATACTTGGAATACCAACGGTTGCAGACAGAGTTGCCCAGATGACGACAAAAAGGTATCTGGAACCGCACGTTGAACCAATTTTTGATGAAAATTCATATGGGTATAGACCGAACAAATCAGCAATCGAAGCGGTGAAAATAACACGGCAACGGTGCTGGAAATATGATTGGGTGCTTGAGTTCGATATTAAGAAATTGTTTGACACGGTTGACCATAAGTTGCTGATGAAGGTTGTAAAACGACATATGGACAACAAGTGGTCAATTCTGTATATTGAGCGTTGGTTAAAAGTGCCGTTCATCAAAGAAGACGGGACAATGGTAGAAAGGACACAAGGCACACCGCAAGGTGGGGTGATAAGCCCGTTACTTGCGAATATGTTTCTTCATTATGTTTTCGACAAATGGATGAGGCGTAAATTTCCGAGCCTCCCGTTCTGCCGATATGCAGATGATGGAATAATTCACTGCAAATCGGAAGCACAGGCAAAATTAGTAAGGGATAAATTATCCCAAAGGTTTAGGGAATGCAATCTGGAATTGCACTCAGATAAAACAAAGATAATTTATTGTAAAGATGAGGATAGGCAAGATGAATACGATAATATTAGCTTTGATTTTCTGGGGTTTACTTTTCGTCCGAGACTGTCGAAGAACAAATGGGGAAAATGCTTTGTGAATTTCACACCAGCGGTAAGTCAGGTTGCGTTGAAAGAAATACGAAAGAAAGCCAGAAAATATAAAATGCACTTAAGAAGTGACAAAACTCTGGAAGACCTTTCGAATTTATTCGGCCCAACGCTTCGAGGGTGGGTAAATTATTATAGCCATTTCTACAAATCGGCTATGTATCCCACTTTTGAGCATATTAATAGGATACTGGTTAGATGGGCAATGAGGAAGCACAAAAGATTCAGGAGAAAGCGGAAAGCAGCTACTCACTGGCTCGGGAGGCTTGCAAGACGTGATTCAAAGTTATTCGTACACTGGCAGTTTGGGATATATCCAGCGGCTAAATAACAAGAGCCGAATGAGTCGAGAGGCTCATGTTCGGTTCTGTGAGAGCATCGAGGGGAAGTTCCTCTTTGCTACTCGACTTATGGTTCAATTAAACAAGGAAGAGTTTAAAAACTTGATATTCCATTTTGGAACATCAAGTTGGGGAGGAACTCGCAAAACTCCTCGTGTCTTTACAGAGCATGGCATTTTAATGCTTTCATCAGTTCTTAATAGTAAGAGAGCTGTTCAGGTAAACATCCAGATTATGAGAGTGTTTACAAAACTCAGAGAACTTCTTGCAACTCACAAAGATTTGCAGCGAAAAATTGAAGATATAGAAAGCAAGTATGACGAACAGTTTAAAATTGTTTTTGAAGCTATAAGGCAGTTATTAGAACCACCTGTTTCACCAGAAAAGTCTAAAAGAAGAATTGGGTTTGTACAATAACAAAAATTAGTAATTCATTGGAAATTAGAAATTGAAAATTAAAAATTTACTCTTTGCGTTTATGTGCTTGTCTATCTTTTATTCTAATCCATGTTTTTCCTCAGAAGTTCAATTAAGCATATCTAAGGAATCTGCAAAAAAAGTGAATCTCTTTATTGAGGCTTTCGCTGTTGAAGGAGTCGAGCCTGATACAAAATTAGAAAAAGCAATTTATACTGATTTGTCAAAACATCTGAAGTACTCCGGGCATTTTTCCATGCAAAAACTAGTTTCAAAAGCCACAGAATTAGTAATTAAAGGCTCCTATAAAACAAAAAAGGGGAAACTTGTTCTTATAATAAAGATATATTCTCCATCAGCAAATCAGGAGATATTTGCCAAAAAATATCAAGGGCTGATCTCTCAGTCCGGCTTATTAATAAAAACTATTACCAGCGATATAATAGAAAAGGTTACTGGAGAAAAAAGCATTGTATTCTCAAAGATTGCCTATACCTCTTCTGATAAGGCGGGCACAAAACAAATATATGTAATAGATTATGATGGAGAAAATAAAAGACAAATTACTTCAGGAAATTATAACAACATTGAACCTTGCTGGTTCCCTGATTGCACGAAGATTGCATACACTTCATATAAAAATGGGTCTCCTGAAATATTTACCTGCGATCTGGAGAATTACAAGAAAGAAGTCTTAATTTGTTATCCGGGCGTTAATGCATCCTCTGTTGTCTCAAATGACGGCAAGAATATAGCCTTAATACTCAGCAAGGATGGAAATCCGGAATTATATAAAGTTTCTTTACCTGATTTACTTCTTGAGCGCCTGACAACTTCCAAAGCTGTAGAATCAGCTCCAACATGGTCTCCAGATAACCAAAAAATAGCCTTTGTTTCGGATCGTACTGGAACCCCTCAAATATACATAACTTATTTAGCAGATAATAAAACTATCAGACTCACATTTGAAGGATCATACAACACTGACCCATGTTGGGCCCCAGTCTCTAATAAGATTGCTTATACGTCAGTGAAAAATGGGAATTTTCAAATCTATGTAGCAAATTTGGATGCTTATGGAGTTTATCAGTTAACATATGAACCGCAGCATCATGAGAATCCTTCTTGGGCTCCTGATGGGAGACATATTGTTTACAGCGTTACAAAGAATTTTATATCATACATGGAAGTAATTGATGTCGTAACAGGAGAGAAGTACAAGTTAACTTCTCCGGAACATAACGCGTTAGAGCCAGTCTGGTCAAGATGAATTTAGCTTTTAAATCTGTAATTTTAGCGTTCTTGCTCCTGAGCTTCTGCAGCCTAAACCCAGCCTATTCTGCTCCAAGAAAATATAAATCAGCAATACTTATGGAAGCAGAGACAGGCAGGATACTCTTTGCCATGAATATACACAGAAGATTACATCCTGCTTCAATGGTTAAAATGATGCTTGCACTCATTGTTATGGAAAAGGTCAAGCAAGGAGAGATTAGTCTAAGTGATAAAATAAAAGTATCAAGACATGCGAGCATGATAGGAGGATCACAAGTATATCTGAAGGAGGGAGAAGTTTTTACATTAAGAGATATGATGAAAGCTATTATGATAAAATCTGCGTGTGACGTGGCTGTTGCTGTTAGTGAACATATAGGCGGCAGCACCAATAAGTTTCTTGTGTTAATGAATAAGAGAGCATCCGAACTTAAAATGCGCGATACTATATTCAAAACTACAAACGGGCTTCCAAAAGTCCAGAATGGTCATAGCGGAGATATGTCCTCTGCTTATGACATGGCGATTCTGGCAAGAGAACTTGTTAAATATCCAACAGTACTTGAATGGACTAATACAAAAACAGACACATTCAGAAATGGGAAGTTTATTTTAACCAATACGAACAAGCTTCTTAAAACATTTCCTGAGCTTGACGGGTTGAAAACAGGTTATTACCGAAGGGCAGGCTGGAGCTTCACTGCTACTGCAAAAAAAGGCGATATGAGGCTCATTTCTGTAGTTATGGGCAGTCCTACAAAAGAACTACGGTTCGATAAAACAAAAGAAATCATGGATATGGGGTTTAAGAATTATACAAAATTGTGTCTGGTGAAAGAGGAAGATGTTGTTTTTGAAAATATTCCAGTCATAATGGGAAATAGAAGATACATTAATGGTATTAGCAGTAAAGATATAACATTAGTCATAAGAAAAAGTGACAAAAAGAAGATTGTTAAGCAAAAAATCCTGTTTGATAGAATACAAGCGCCTGTTAAAAAAGGCCAGAGAATTGGATGTATGCTGATAAAGCTGGACAAAAAGACAATAGCTGAAACAAGTATAGTTGCTCCGGAGAATGTCGATAAAATCAGCAGATTCAGATGGTTTATGAGAGAATATATTTTTTAATGCAACATGGAGGATTGATGTGAAGAATACGCATGCGTTAGATTTAGAGAAACATGTTTTGGAAAATGGAATGACAGTGATTACATGTAAAAAGGACAGTGCTCCAATAGTGTCCAGTTATATTCTGGTAAAAGCCGGCAGTATTACAGAAGCAGAGTTTATGGGATCTGGTGTATCTCATTATATTGAGCATATGCTGTTCAAAGGCACAAAGAAAAGAAAAGTAGGAGAAATCTCTCGTCAAATAAGGGATTTGGGAGGAATGCTTAATGCCTATACAACCTATGACCGAACGGTTTACCATGTTACTGTGCCTTCTAAATTCCTTGATAAAGCGCTGGAAATTCAGGCAGATGCTATTATGAACTCCTCGTTCGACGCCTTAGAATGCAAAAAAGAAAATCAGGTCATTCTTAAAGAAATAAACATGTGTATAGACGAACCTGAAACTCTTTTGCAGAAACTGGCATGGGAAACAATATATAATACTCATCCCTACAAAGAGCCAATAATAGGACATAGAGAACTGTTTGAGAACTTATCAAGAGAAGATCTGACTGCATATTATAAAAGGATGTATGTGCCGAATAACATGATACTTGCTATTGCAGGGGATATTACTCATGAGCGTGCGCTGAGAATGGCAAAGGAAGCATTCAAGGATTTTAAAAGAAGATCTATAAATCCAACAATTATTCCCGCAGAGCCAAAACAACTTAATAAAAGAATTTTACATACAGAGAAAGATGTGAATATACCACGTATGTTTATGTGCTTTCATATTCCGGGGATTATTCATCCTGATACTTACGCTCTTGATGTGCTTTCAATAATACTGGGTCATGGACGCAGTTCGTTTTTATACAAGGCTCTTATTGAGACAGAGCAATTAGTTTCTTCTGTAGAAAGCTTTTCGCATACTCCAAAAGACACAGGGGTTTTTGGCATAACTTATGTTTTAGCGGAAGAAAGCATTGAAAGAACAATTAAAGAAACCAGAAAACAAATAGAACTTATTAAAGGAGACGGACTCTCCAAAAAAGATCTTTTTAAAGCAAAGAGAATGGTTATTTTTGACCATTATTGTCATATGGAAACAGTAGATAGCATAGCAGGAAGTCTCATAGTAAATGAGTTTTTAACAGGCGATATGCACTTCTCTCGGAAATATGTGGAAGAAATAAATAAAATTACTCTAGGAGACATTCAAAGGGTTGCTGAAATTTATCTTGTAGAAAACAATATGTCTATAATTACATTAAAGCAAAAAACGCCCGCAACAATAAGCAGAGCAAAAAGGTCTGCAAAAAGGCAGAATATAGAAACTAAAAAAATAAATGGCATGACTGTTGTAGCGATAGAAAAACATACCACGCCGATTATTTCTGTTTGCGCGTTATTTAAAGGCGGCATTAGATATGAAAACAACGGCAATAATGGTATCTCGAATCTGATGCAGTGTGTAATGCAAAAAGGGACAAAAAACAGGAATGCATTTCAAATTGCAGAAGAATTTGAGACAACAGGTGGAGACTTTAGTGGATTTTCTGGAGATAACAGCTTCGGATTTTCAATGGATATATTGAAAGAAAACTTTATACATGGATTGGATATCTTCGCTGATGTAATAATTAATCCAACATTTTTACCAGACCAGATAAAAAAGGAAAGATCTATTGTTCTGGCTGAAATAAAAGCAAGAAGAGATGAGATAATTAATCTTGGCATGGATATAATGCGCCAAACCGTCTATAAAAAGCATCCATACAGGTTTCAGAACCTAGGCACTGAAAGGTCTCTCTTAAATATAAATAAATTAAGTCTCATAAATTTTTATAAAACTATGTGTATACCCAAAAATACCTGCATTACTGTTGTAGGAGATATGGAATGTAAGAAAATTTTTGATTCTTTCACCAAGTATTTTAATAGATTTAATGCAAGATACTTTATCCCGGAGATAAATATAATTGAGCCAATGCAGCGGGAACAGAGAAAGAAGGAGAAGAAAAAGCAGGGAGAGCAGGCTCTGGTTATGATAGGATTTCCGACTATTTCAGCTAATGATCCCGACAGATACACATTTGATGTATTAACTGCAATCCTATCTGATCTTGGGTCGCGGCTAATTATGAATATAAGAGAAAAGAGAGGTTTGGCATATTATGTTGGATCTTTTTCCCGGGAGGGGTTTGACCCTGGGATGTATGTATTTTATGCTGGAACAATTTCGCAAAAAATCACAGAGGCTAAACAAGCCCTGTTTGAAGAAATTCAATTACTTAGACATGCTTTTGTTAGCAATGCTGAGTTGCAACTCGCTAAGAATAATCTTATAGGTAAACATAGAATTACACATCAGTCAAACAAAGCGCTTTGCTTCTCTCTAGCTATGAGCGAACTGTATGGTTTGGGATACAAAAATTTCTACGAATATGAACGCAGGATAAAGGCTGTAACCAAAGAAAGCATAAAAGAAATTGCGCAAAAATATTTCAAGGAAAGCGCCTCTTCAACGGTTGTTGTCCGCCCCTAAAAATGCTTTACAAAAAATCAGGTTGCAGTAGAATATGGGAAACTTTTAAATCAAGAAGGAGACATTAAACATGAGAATATCAGACCATATCTCAGAGAAAATGATTTGTTTAGCTTTGGAAAATACAACAAAGGATGGCGTAATAAGAGAACTAGCTGAGTTATTAAAAAATTCTGAAGATATTACTGATTTTGATATGTTTTTAAAAGATGTTTTTGAGCGGGAGAAATTGGGTGCTACAGGAATAGGCAATGAAATAGCTATCCCGCATGCCAGAACAGATGCTGTGAATAATATTATTATTGCGTTTGGAAGGGTCTCTCAAGGCGTTGATTTTAATGGCGTAGATGGTAAACCTGTAAAACTAGTTTTTTTAATGGGTACTCCAAAAAAGGACGTCAATAAATACCTTCAGGTTTTAGCTCACCTTACAAGACTATTAAAAAAAGAATCCTTTCGGCAGCAGCTTTTGGAAGCGCAAAATGCAGGCGAGATACTGAATGCCATAAGAGAAATTGAAGATTAATAATTACTGCTGAAGGCAACCTGATTTAGTATGGACATATTATTTTTTATAGGACTGGCCCTGATCTGTGGTTTTATTGGAGGGAGGCTTGCCAGGCTTGTTAAGCTTCCTTCAGTTGTTGGATATCTTCTTGCAGGACTTCTATTAGGGAATTCTGTTTTTAATATATTTAGCTTAAAGGTGTTAGATAGAATAAGTATTTTTAGTGATTTTGCTCTTGGAATTGTTGCCTTTATCATTGGCAGTGAGATGCGTATTAGTGTAATACGTAAATTTGGCAAAGGAATTTTAACAATTCTTTTGGGAGAGTCATTTGGTGCAGTTCTACTTGTAACACTGGGCGTTTATTTTTTAACTCATCAACTCCATATTGCGCTGATATTTGGAGCTCTGGCAGCAGCTACAGCTCCTGCGGGCACAGTTGCGGTTCTACAGGAATATAAATCAAAGGGAGAATTGACAAATACAATATATGCAATTGTTGGTTTGGATGACGGCGTAGCTGTCGTAATTTATGTATTCGTTGCTGCTTTTGTAAAGATGTTTTTAATTGGCAGTTCGATATCCTTTGTTGGGATTATAAAAGGGCCTGTAATTGAAATATTAGGCTCAATTCTTTTGGGCGGATTAATTGGAATTATTCTTGGATATTTTTTAAGAAAACTGCATAGAAAGCCGGAGATTTTAGCTATATCTCTGGGAGGTATTCTGGTATGTACCAGTTTATCAAATTACTTTCATCTTTCTCTTATTCTGGCAAATATGAGCTTGGCTGTAGTATTCACCAACGTTTTCCTGTTTGCAAACCGCAGAGCTTATGAGGCGATTAATTTTATTACTACATCTATATTTATAGTCTTCTTTGTCATAGCAGGTGCTCATCTTCAGATAAAGCTTCTTCCTGCTATGGGACTGGTAGGATTAATTTATATTCTTACTAGATCTGTTGGAAAGATGGGAGGAGCACATTTGGGAGCTGTAATGGCAAGGGCAAACCCAGTTATTCGAAAATATCTAGGACTTGGACTGCTTCCACAAGCAGGCGTTGCTATAGGACTTGCTATTCTGGCTACAAAGGAATTTGGAGCTTTAGGAGAAGCAGGAGCGCATTTAGCAGTCCTTGTTATAAATACAATTGCTGCAACCACAATTTTCTTTGAAATAATAGGCCCGATAACAACAAAAATTGCAATATCAAAAGCAGGAGAAATAGGCAAGAAAAAAACAAGCCGTTATTAAGGCTTTATTGGGGGAGGGGAATGATATGTCGAACGGGATGAAACTTTTATTCATTGTTCTAAATAAGGAAAAGCATTTAGAGGATGTTCTGTCCATTCTTGTGGAACTGGGAGTTAGCGGAGCAACAATTATAGACAGCATGGGGTTGGGCCAGTTTTTGGCGTATGAAGTGCCGATATTCGCTGGATTAAGACAGCTTATGGGAGAAGAAAAAACTCCGTCAAAAACAATATTTGCTTTGATTGAGGGAGATAAGTTTCTTTCTAAGTTAGAGAAAATTTTAAAAGAAGAAGGGATTGATTTTACAGAACCGGGTACAGGAATCATGTTTACGGTGCCTGTTAATGAGATTGTAAAATCCGAAGAGGAACTCACTTAAAATAATATTACTGAGACTATGAATTTTACTGTTACTTTCTGGTCGGTTTGGATTGAGATAATCTATGTGTTTCTTCTCATACTTATTGGTGTATTTGCAAAAAAACTCAATATAGTTTCTAACGAAGGCTCGAAATCCCTTTCAAGTATCTTAATGAATATTGCCTGGCCAGCATTGCTCTTTGCTGCAATGCTGAAAGAATGTAATTGGAATCTGATAAAAGAGAATCTGGTTCTTATACTCATTGGCGCCTTAATTGTAATTATAGGCTATGTTATCGGAATTATTGGATCAAGAATTGGAAGAATACCAAAGCCCAGAAAGAGCGCATTTTTATATGCTTGTATGATAAACAATTACTCTTTCCTGCCCTTACCAATTGTTTTAATTTTATTTGGAGAAAAGGGAGTAGTCCTGCTAGCGCTATGTAATCTTGGAACGATTCTCATTCAGTGGACTTTAGGAATCTATATAGTTACTGCTCACAGGCTTGGGATATCCTCTCTCAAAAAAATAATCAATATGCCGCTTATTGCAATAGTTTCAGGGATGATCTTGAGCGGATTCCATGTGCAATGTCCAAAACTAGTCGCAGATTTGGGTGTAGTGTTAATAAGGCTATTGGAAGCACTGGGGCAAATAACAGTTCCAATTGCAATGCTAATAGCTGGTTTTGTACTTGCGGATATTCATTATCTCAAGGTATTCAAAGATAAAGATGTAATATTTATTAATGTATTGAGATTAGTAGTAATACCAACATGTATTCTTATACTAATTAGTTTTTTTAATATGCCGATTATAAGTAAAAAAATTGCAAGTGTAGTAGCTATTATGCCCGTTGCAATTGCAGCCTCAGTTGTTATAAAGCAATATGGGGGAGATGAAAGGTTTACAGCATCTGCTATTTATTCAACAACTCTGCTTTCTATAATTACAATCCCTGCTTTTTTGGCAATTATATTAGTCTAAGCTATACAGCTTTCCCACTTAACTGTAAGTTCGCCTATCTTTACTTTAAGCAACTTTTGTTCCTTGGCCAGAGAGATAAAAGAATTATCTTTGTATATCGCAGGGTCAGATAATAGCCTGCTTATTTCTTCCAACCGCGCAGATAATTCAATCAATTCTTTTTCTGTCTCCGCAATTTCTTTCCCGAGTGTATCCAGCTCGGGTTTTTGTATGTAAATATTTCTTTTGCGGCCTGCCTTTGCGGCGTTTCTTATGTCCTCAAGTTTGGGCTCCTCTTCAAGCCGTCTGTTCTTCTCATCCACCTCTCTTTTGTGAATATAATAATCATAGCCTCCGGGATAAATTTTCAGTTTTCCATCCTTTATCTCAATGATTTTATTAGCTACTTTCCTTATAAAATACACGTCATGGCTTATAAAACAAAGCGTGCCCGTAAACTCACTCAGTGCCTCAATGAGAATATCCCGTGACGGAATATCAAGATGATTTATAGGTTCGTCCATGAGTAAAAAGTTTGGAGGATTGGCCAGTATCTTAACCAATACCAATCTGCTTTTCTCTCCGCCACTTAAGACGGATACTTTTTTATACACATCATCGCCCGAGAATAGGAAACTACCCAATAATTTTCTTATCTCCGTCTGGCCGCCACTGTGATACACATCTTCTATCTCTGCAAGACATGTATTGTGCGTGTTCAATATATCCAGCCGATGCTGAGGATAATATCCGTTATTTACGTTATGCCCAATCATCCGGGAGCCTTTATCAATCTCCAGTACTCCGGCTAAAATTTTTAAGAGCGTGGACTTTCCCGCGCCGTTTGATCCAACAAGGGCGACTTTATCACCCCGACCTATACTGAGATCAACACCTTCATAAACTTTATTATCACCATAGCTTTTATAAAGATCCTTAATCGTTATTACCTCATGACCGCTGCGTAGAGGTTGCGGGAAGCAAAAACGTACATGCTTTGTCTTCTTTGGTGCCGTTACCTTTTCCATTTTATCTAACGCTTTTATCTTGCTTTGTACCAATCTTGCCCGGCTCGCAGTAGCGCGGAATCTATTGATAAACTTCTGTGTCTGTTCAACCTTTCGTTCCTGGTTCTTACGGGCAGCAAGTAATATTTCTTCGCGATTGTCTTTTTCTTTCAGATAGTAGTCGTAGTTTCCATTATACTTTACAAGTTTAGCCGCATCTATCTCGATAACTCTTGTTACTACTTGATTGATGAAGTCTCTGTCATGCGACGTAAATATCAATGTGCCCTTATAAGCAAGCAGATAATTCTGCAGCCAGAGGAGTGATTCCAGGTCTAAATGGTTAGTCGGCTCATCCAGCATCATAAGCTCAGGCGGGTCCAAGAGCAGTTTAGCCAGAGCAATGCGCATCTGCCATCCGCCGCTAAACACATCTGTTGCCCTTGAAAGGTCATTTTCCTTAAAACCCAGGCCAAATAATATCTTCTTAGCCTGATATTCAATATTATATCCGCCCAGCGCTTCAAAACGGGACTGCGCCTTTCCATAATCATGGAGAATCTGCTCCTGTGCCGGACCTTTTGTCTCTGCAAGTTTAGACGCTAATCTTTCTATCTTATTCTCCAACTTCCCTATTTCCGGCCAACAGCACATAACCTCAGTAAGTAGAGTGGCTCCTTTTACCGCATCTATCTCCTGCGGCAAAAACCCCACCCTTACATTAGTCGGCAAGATTATCTCTCCCGTATCATAAGGTTCGTTATTCATAATTATCCTGAAAAGGGTTGTCTTTCCCGAACCATTTGCTCCAACTAAAGCAATCCTCTCTCCACTCTTCACAAATAGAGAGCAATCCCTGAACAACGGTCTATTCCCAAAATTTTTATTAAGATCTTTTATCTGTAACATCTTGCCTGCCTCGCTTTACAAAACCAATTCTAATATGCCCCACCCACCCCAAACCATAAAGAAAAAAGAGCACAAATATTGTGCCCCTACAAATATCCGCATATGTAATATCCTCTACATTCTGATCGCTATACCTCTTCCCTTCAGATATTTTTTTGTCTCAGGGATTGTGATTTCTCCAAAATGGAATACTGAAGCACATAACACATTGGCTGCCTTAGCTTGGACTATGACTTCATAAAGATGCTCTAATGTTCCTGCACCGCCTGAGGCAGTAACAGGAATTGAGACTGCTTCTACTACTGCTTTGGTCATCTCAATATCGTACCCTTCTCTTGTACCATCCGCATCCTTGCTGGTCAGGAGAATTTCGCCCGCGCCTAACTGGTCCACCTTTTTTGCCCATTCAACCACATCCAGACCAGTCGACTCCCCTCCACCCATAATTAGGAGCT
The DNA here is from genome assembly GCA_018812485.1 of bacterium. Taxonomy (NCBI): domain Bacteria; species bacterium. The sequence goes on from JAHJDO010000033.1 coordinate 12,775, forward strand.
CCAATCTCGGGCAGCTATCCTCAGGTGGATTTTTCTTCCCGTCAATAGCAACAACAATTCTTTCTTTGCCAAATTTTTCAGCAGCATCCTTGATTAAAGAGGGATTTTTAACAGCAGATGTATTAATAGATACTTTGTTTACTCCGAGATCAAAAAGAGTTTGCATATCCTCTAAATTCCTTATGCCTCCACCAACACAAAAGGGTACAGTGGTTACCTCTTTTACCTTCTTTACCCAATCCAGTCGTGTGGCTCTTGTCTCAACAGAGGCAGCTATATCTAAAAAAACAAGTTCATCTGCGCCTGCGTTACAATAAGCAATTGCTGCTTCTACAGGATCACGTGCGTCTTGTAATTCAACAAACTTTACGCCTTTAACTACTCGTCCGTCTTTTATATCCAGACATGGAATTACTTTCACTTGTTGCATTGTTATATCCCCTTTCTTTCTATTTTTCTAATCTTGAAGGAATTGCGTTCCTCCATGTATTGCTTAGTTCTTTAACAGAAATATCTATTATACTTTCTCGATTGTCTTTGATTGCCAGATTTTCTCCACTAACTTCCCCGAGAATAGTATATGCAATGGAATGTTTCTGAGCTATTTTTTCAAGAAGCTCCATTTTATCCTTATTTAGAGAAACCACTATTCGGGAAGGTGCTTCTCCAAATAAAATTTCATCCATTCTTATATCGTTGTTTTTTAAGCCATCCAATTCTATTACAGCACCAAGCATTTTATTTAAATTTGAGATACATGATTCAGTCAAAGTTACGGACAGGCCACCTTCTGAACAATCATGAGCGGAATTAATAATACCTGATTCAATTGCCTCAAGACATGCTTTCTGAACAGACTTCTCTGTCTGTATATCTATCTGAGGATTACCTTTTTTCTGATTGTGAATAAGATACAAATATTCACTCCCAGAAAGGTCGGCCTTGTTTTCACCTAAAAGAACTATTATATCACCTTCATTCTTGAATTCTTGGGTAACATGTTTATTTACATCGTTTATCAAACCTACCATGCCTACCATAGGGGTCGGATCTATCGCTCCTTTAGGATTCTCGTTGTAGAAACTTACATTACCACTGACAACAGGTGTGTCTAAAGCCCTGCACGCGGAGGAAAGTCCTTCTATGCATTTTTTAAACTGCCAGTAATTTTCAGGTTTCATCGGACTGCCAAAATTTAAGCCGTCAGTAATAGCAAGAGGTCTTCCACCAGAACAGACTATGTTTCTTGCTGCCTCTGCAACCGCCATCATTGCACCGTTATAAGGATTCAGATAGCAATATCTCCCGTTGCAATCCACACTTATTGCTAAAGCCTTTTTAGTGCCCTTAATTTTAACTACAGCTGCGTCTGAACCTGCTCCTACTATAACTTCATCCTTGTCTATAGCAGTAAAGTTTTTATATGCTGATTCTTTGCTGGCAATAGTCGGAGAATCAAGCAGCTGCAATAACACTTTATTGAAATCGTCAGGTTCGATTATGGATTTTCTATCCAGATTTTGAGCATCTTTTAAGTAAGAAGGCTCTTTAGCATCTCTATCATACAAAGGCGCTCTTTCTGTAAGAGCCTGTGGCGGAATTTCACAAACCACTATCCCGTTTTCTTTAACTCTCATCATTTTATCATCTGTAACCTTCCCGATTTTTACCGCGTTGATGTTCCATTTTTTCAATATATCTAATGCCTCTTTTTCCTTTCCGTCTTTTAATATAGCAAGCATTCTTTCCTGAGATTCAGACAAAAGGATTTCATAAGGAGTCATTCCTTTTTCTCTTTGAGGAACTAAGGCAACGTCTATCTCAATACCAGTCCCGCTTCTTGAGGCTGTTTCGCAGGATGAGCAAGTAAGCCCGGCAGCTCCCATATCCTGCATCCCAACAATAAGGCCTTTTTCTATTAGTTCCAGACACCCCTTTCTCAAGCGTTTCCCGAGCTCTGCGTTACCTATAGCAACGCTGCTCGTATCAGAAGCAGATTCCTCAGTAATTTCCTGAGACGCAAAACTCGCTCCACCTACCCCGTCTCTGCCCGTGTCTCCTCCTATGTAATATATGGGATTTCCTATTCCAGACGCAGCGCCTCTTGCAATATCTTTATGTTTTACAATACCTACGGCAAAAGCATTAACCAAAGGATTCCCTTCATAACTTTCGTCAAAATAGCTGTCACCACCAACGGCATTAATCTCTGCAGTGTTAGCATAATGAGCCAGTCCCCTGATTACCTCTTTAAATAAGAATTTAACTTTTTCATTATCTAAACTTCCGAATCTCAATGCACCTAACACTGCAACAGGCCTTGCTCCTACTGTAAATATGTCCCTCAAACATCCGCCTATACCTGTAGCTGAAGCCTCGAATGGTTCCACTGCCGAAGGATGGTTATGTGATTCTATCTTGAAGGCAACGCCCAATCCGTCGCCTATATCAACAATTCCTGTATTTTCCTCACCTGCACCAATTAACACCTGTTTACCTTTGGTTGGGAAAAGTTTGAACAACTTGCGTGAATTCTTGTAACTGCAATGTTCACTCCACATAGCTGAAAAAACTCCTAATTCTGTAAAATTTGGCTCTCTGCCCAAAAGTTTTTTGATCTGTTCAAACTCCTGCTCAGTAAGTCCTAAACCTTTTGCTGCTTCCACATCAACTTTAACTGTACTCTCCATTATGCGTCCTCCTTTTTTTAAATTTTTATTCCTATTCTAAAAAAATTACTCTATTCAACAAAAAGTGTCTTTGTGGAAAAATCGGGGTCGCTGGTAGTATTAACCCCCAATTTTCTTAACCCTGCTTCATCACCGGGAGTTGGAATATGTGTCATATGTATTTCACAGCCCTTAAGTTCCCCCAGCTTCTCCATAGCCAGCTGAGAGGTTGGGTTCGTAGTTGCGCTTATAGAAAGGGCAATTAAGGTTTCTTCCAGATTCAGGCTCACTGCTTTCGTATTTAAAATATTCTTTTTAAGATTGCCTATGGAATCTATTATGTTCGGAGACAGAAGATGTATCTTATCGGGAATTTCCGCCAGCTCTTTTACAGCATTCAGAATAAGACTTGATGTTGCATGCATAAGAGAGGAGTTTTTCCCTGTAATGATCAAACCGTCTTTTAATTCTATTGCCGCACCGCAAAAGACTCCTTCATTACCCTCTCCTCTTTGTTGAGCATCTTCAATAGCTTTCCGTGCTGGCACAACCACCAGCCTATCCTCCGGCTTAAGATTAAGATCCTCCATAATTAGCTCCACCCTTTGCACAGTTTCCTTATCCACAAGACCCATGACATATTCGCAGGCACATCTAAAATATCTTCTTACTACTTCCTGCTCTGCGGCGTGTTTTACTATTTCGTCATCTATAATTCCAAAACCAGCTCTGTTTACACCCATATCAGTAGGTGACTTATATATTGACTCAGATCCGGTTATCTTCTCCAATATTCTCTTAAGCACAGGAAACACCTCTACATCCCTGTTATAGTTCACAGCTACCTTGTTGTATGCTTCAAGATGAAAAGAATCTATCATATTAAAATCCCTTAAATCTGCTGTTGCTGCTTCATAAGCCGCATTTACCGGATGTTTAAGCGGCAGATTCCATATAGGAAATGTTTCAAATTTTGCATATCCATTTTTCATCCCTCTCTTATAATCATGATATAATTGAGAAAGACACGTAGCTAATTTACCGCTGCCGGGGCCTGGCCCGGTAACTACAACAAGAGGTTTTTTAGTCTCAATATACTCGTTTGCTCCATAACCTTTATCACTTACAATTAAATTCACATCCGTAGGATATCCTTTTGTAAATGTGTGGGTATAAACCTTTATGTTTCTGCGCTCTAATTTGTTCTTAAATATTATAGTTGCCGGCTGATCTTCAAAACGTGTTATTACAACTGCCAGTATATCAATACCCCAATCCTTTAAATCATCAATTGATTTGAGTACTGCAGCATCGTATGTAATTCCGAAGTCTGCTCTTACTTTCTTCCTTTCAATATCACCGGCATATATACAGAGCAATATGTCTGCCTTATCCTTTAACTTTTGCAAGAGCCGTATTTTTACATTAGGATCAAAGCCCGGTAGAACCCTTGAAGCATGAAAGTCAAAGACAAGCTTTCCGCCAAACTCAAGGTACAGTTTATTATCAGCTCTCTCAACTCTCTCAAGAATAGCCTTAGTCTGCTCCTTTAGATACTTCTCATTATCAAAACCTATTTTCTTATCCATTAAACCTTCCCTGTCCATACATAAAGGCAAAGTTTTTCTTTGGGTAATCCTATTGCTTTTACCATGTCTTCAAGGGTTTGATATTTTAAGGTGGTAACGTCTAATTCTTTGGCAATATAATCTACCATTTTTTTGTGTTTTTTTGAATTGGAATCAATGTATTCACTCATATCTTTTATATCCTTGCCTTCTAAGGCTCTTATTGTACGTCTGGCGACCAGTTCTTCTTTTTTCTTGGTAGAATAATCGAATTTAGAAGGAAACAATAAAGGCGGGCACGCAGCCCTGACATGAATTTCCTTTGCCCCGCTTTCCCACAATTTTTGAATAGTATAGTTTTTAAGCTGAGTGCCTCTTACGATTGAATCTTCACATAAAATGATCCTGTTCCCTTTAATTATCTCTTTAATTGGAATCAGCTTCATTTTAGCAATATGGTCTCTTATGCTTTGAGAAGGAGGTATATAACTCCTTCCATAGCCGGGATTATATTTAACCAGAGGACGCCTAAAAGGTATTCTTGATTCAATGGAATAACCAATAGCATGCGTAGTTCCTGAGTCCGGAACTCCTGCTACCAAATCTGCTTCAACGTTATCTCTTTTTGCCAAAAATTTTCCGCAGCGCTCTCTTACTTCTTCTGTATTTATACCCTCATAATTCGATGCGGGAAAACCCGTATAGATCCATAAAAATGCATCCGTCTTTTGATGCGGCTCCTCTTCTTTGAGAACCTTAAACCCAGTGGACTTTAAAAGCAGTATTTCACCCGGCTTAACATATCTTTCTATACTAAATCCTAAGTTAAAAAAAGCAGAAGTTTCTGTAGTTACTGCCCAGCCTTCATGAGATTTACCTATAACCAAAGGAGTATATCCCAGTTTATCCCTTGCAATATAGATACCGTCTTTATGTAATATCAGGATAGAACAAGAGCCCTTAATTTTTTTAAAGTAATTTTCTATTCCATGAACTAAGCTCTTGCCCTGATTTATCAATTTTGCAACCAGTTCTGTACTGTTTACTCCTTGTTTAGCTGTTTCACTAAATGAGATTCCCTGCCTGCGCAAATCATTAGTCAAACTATCCGAATTGGTGATTAAGCCGTTACTGACAATACATAAGTGCCCAAACTTTGAATTTAGATATATGGGCTGCTCCTCTCTTGTAGATATAACGCCAATACCTGACTTCCCTTTCATTTTCTTATAATCTTCATAGAATCTGCTCTTAAACTGTTCTCCGCTGATTGTGTGAATCTTTCTAACCAATCTTTTTCCCAATACTGCCAGTCCCCCATATTCTGTTCCTAAATGAGAATGATAATCTGTTCCATAAAATAAAACCTCCTGACAATCCTTCTTCAGGGCAACTCCGAATATCCCGTCCATTTTCTATGCTCCTTTTATTTATTGTTATTCTCTAGTTCTAACAAGTTCCTTGAGATAATCCTGAAGGGACTTCGGTAAACTTCTAGTTTTAGTCACAGATTCAATCCCTTCAACACTGGCTTCTGCAGCTGTTATCGAAGTAATATAGGGAATCCTGTGCTGTATTGCGGTCCTGCGAATGTAACTATCATCATGTTTCCCGCTACGCCCAACAGGTGTATTGATAATAAGATTGATCTCTTTGTTTTTGACTGCGTCAGTTATATTTGGCCTTCCTTCATGTAATTTTTTTATTTCTGTATTCTGTATGCCATTCTTTTTTAGAAATCCAGCTGTGCCTTTTGTAGCGTAAATACTAAAACCAAGTTTCTTAATCCGCTGAGCAATGGGAATCAAAAAAGACTTATCTTTATCAGCTATTGTCAAAAGCACATTCCCCTTAAGCGGAAGCTTTGAACCGGCTGCTTCCGATGCCTTATAAAAAGCAAGTCCGAATGTATCAGCAATACCCATAACCTCTCCTGTAGCTCTCATTTCGGGGCCTAGTAAAGGATCTACTTCCGGAAACATATTAAACGGGAAAACCGCTTCTTTAACGGCTACATAAGGAAGCTTGCAAGGTTTTAGTTCAGGAAAATCCCTGATCTTCTTACCCAGCATTATTTGAGTTGCTATATGGGCTATTGCAATACCTGTTACTTTAGAAACTACTGGAACTGTGCGTGAAGCTCTTGGATTAGCCTCCAGTATATAAACCCTATTATCACATATTGCATATTGAATATTCATTAGACCTACGACATTTAATTCCCTTGCAATTACTGAGGTATATTTCTCTATTGTATTTAAGTGCTCTTTTTTAATAGTTCTTGATGGGATGACGCATGCAGAATCTCCTGAATGAACACCTGCTAACTCTATATGTTCCATAACAGCTGCTACAAATGTATTCTCTCCATCGGAAATAGCATCAACTTCTGCCTCTACAGCCTGCTCAAGAAATCTATCAATAAGCATTGGATGCTCCGGACTAACCTGGATAGCTTCAATGGCATAATTTCTCAGCATAACTTCGTCATAAATAATTTGCATTCCACGCCCTCCCAACACATAAGATGGGCGTACCATGAGAGGATATCCTATCTTTTTAGCGGTTATAAGAGCTTCGTCTAACGAACGCGCTATGCCGCTCTCCGGCTGTGGGATATTAAGAGCAATCATTTTTTCTCTAAAACGCTCTCTATCCTCTGCAAGATGTATACTTTCGGGAGTTGTGCCAAGAATTTTTACACCATTATTTTTTAATTCCTGAGCAATATTCAGAGGCGTCTGTCCGCCAAACTGAACAATAACACCTTCCGGCTTCTCCTTTTCGTAAATTGTGAGGACATCTTCAACTGTTAAGGGTTCAAAATAAAGCTTGTTTGAAGTATCATAATCAGTAGATACGGTTTCAGGATTGCAGTTAACCATAATTGACTCATACCCCTCATCCCGCAAAGCAAAAGCTGCGTGCACACACGTATAATCAAATTCAATACCCTGCCCGATTCTATTAGGTCCGCCGCCTAAAATCATTATTTTCTTTTTTGATGATACCGGAACTGAATCTTTCCCGTTGTAGGTGGAATAATAATAGGCAGCATTCTTTACTCCGCTTACAGGCACAGCCTCAAAGCATCCGCATTTGCCTATGGCGATTCTTTTTTGTCTGACCTCTTTTTCTTTTACTTTAAAAAGACCTGCCAGATATTTATCTGAAAATCCCCACTCCTTTGCTTTTGCCAATTTTCCCTCAGGAAGATTTCCCCATGTGTTTTTGATTAATTCTTCCTCGAATTCTACAAGTTCCTTCATCTCTTTAATAAACCAGCGTCCGATGTAGGTCATCTGATAAAGTTCCTCTACGCTTATACCCTTGCGCAGCGCCTCATACATCAGGAAAATGCGTTCGCTGGAGGGGGTTGCTAATTTCTCTTTCAATCTTTCAAGGGAAAGTGTTTTAAAGTTTTTAGCTCCACCAAGACCACATCTGTTTATCTCAAGAGAACGGATGGCTTTTTGAAAGGATTCTTTATATGTCTTTCCTATGCTCATTACTTCGCCTACAGCCTTCATCTGTGTTCCAAGTATATCCTTTGCTCCTGGAAACTTTTCAAAAGCCCAGCGTGCAAATTTAATTACTACATACTCTCCACTGGGTTCATATTTCTCAAGAGTTCCTCGCTTCCAGTATGGAATCTCGTCCATTGTAATACCAACAGCAAGCTTTGTAGAGATACGGGCTATTGGAAATCCAGTTGCTTTAGAGGCAAGAGCAGATGAGCGCGATGTTCGTGGATTGATCTCTATTACTACTAACCTGTCATCCTTAGGATTATGCGCAAGCTGAACATTTGTGCCGCCTATAACACCAATAGCATCAACGATCTTATAAGAAATCTCCTGCATACGCTTCTGCAGTGCTTGTGGAACTGTGAGCATAGGCGCAGAGCAGAAGCTATCTCCTGTATGTATGCCCATAGCATCAATGTTTTCAATAAAACAGACTGTAATCTTCTGGTTTTTCTGGTCCCTTACAACCTCAAGCTCTAATTCCTCCCATCCTAAAACAGATTCTTCAACCAGGACCTGATGTACAAGACTTGCCGCAAGACCTCTCGTTACAATAGTTTTCAGCTCTTCTACATTGTAGGCAATTCCTCCTCCTGTTCCGCCTAATGTATAAGCAGGCCGTAATACAACAGGATATCCAAGTTTCTCTGCTATATTTTCTGCTTCCTCCACGGAATAACATGGTTCAGATTTAGGAAGGGATATTCTCAGCTTGTTCATTGTTTTCTTAAATGCAACCCTGTCTTCTCCGCGCTCAATAGCATCTGCTTTAACACCAATAACCTCAACTCCATATCTTTCTAACACTCCTGAGCTGTAAAGACTGGATGCAAGATTAAGTCCTGTCTGCCCTCCTAGGTTGGGAAGAAGCGCATCCGGCTTTTCCTTCTTGATAATTTCTTCAATACTTTCTACAGTAAGCGGCTCTATGTATGTCTTATCAGCTGTGCCAGGATCTGTCATAATAGTAGCAGGGTTAGAGTTTACAAGCACCACTTCATACCCTTCCTCCTTTAATGCTTTACATGCTTGAGTGCCTGAATAGTCAAATTCACATGCCTGCCCTATAATTATAGGACCGGAACCTATAATTAAAATCTTATGAATATCCGTCCTTTTTGGCATAAAATAATCTCCTTAGCGCTTTGATATGTTAGGCATTATAAACATGATCTTACTAGAAAATAGACACCGCTGGATAAGCTCAACTGAAAAAGCGATTGGAAATCCCATTGGAAATCTCATGGGATAGAATTGTATCATAGTATAGATATAGTTGACAATAGCTAAAAAACAACAATTTATCCCTATTACGATATCCAGCCTCTAAGTTTTACAGCCTCGGCAACGCGGGAGACGGCAATCATATATGCAGCTAAGCGCATGTGAACATTCTTTTCCTTATGCATTTTATATACCGAGTGGTAAGCAGTGGTCATTTTGGCGTCCAGCTGCTTATGCACGTCCTCCAGTGACCAATAATAGTTATATGTATTTTGAACCTGTTCAAAATAGCTGACAGTTACTCCTCCGGCATTGGCAAGAAAGTCCGGTATAACGTGAACGCCTTTTGCATAAAGTATTGCGTCTGCTTCAGGAGTTGTAGGTCCGTTTGCAAGCTCACAGATTATTCTGGCTTTGATATTCTGCGCGTTTTTCTCAGTAATAACGTTCTCCATAGCTGCTGGATAGAAAACATCAACATCAAGCTCAATAATCTCTTTATTGCTGATAGAACTTGTTCCTGGAAAATCGGATACACTTCCTGTTTTTAGTTTGTGATCCACTATATCCCTGGGATCAATTCCTGATTCATTATACACTCCTCCTTTTGAGTCAGATACTGCAACAAGTTTCCCACCTTCTAATATTTCTGGATGCAGCAGTGCTGCGAATTGTCCCGCATTTCCAAAGCCCTGAACTGCAAAGGTGCCTTTGGAACTAATACCACAAGCTTTGCATGCCTCTCTTACAGTAAAGACTCCTCCACGAGCTGTTGCATCTCCACGTCCTTCACTGCCTCCCAATGACAGCGGTTTGCCTGTGATCATCCCTGGATGAGATTCCCCCACTATAGCCTCGTACTCATCCATCATCCAAGCCATAATTTGTGGTGTTGTGTAAACATCAGGAGCAGGTACATCTTTGTGGACGCCAATGTGAGAAGCAATAGCTCTGATATAAGCTCTTGCAAGATATTCTTTTTCCCTTTCGGACATTGTCTTAGGATTGCAAATTATACCACCTTTACCCCCTCCAAGAGGGATGTTTACAAGAGCACACTTCCATGTCATCCACGCAGCTAGAGCGCGCACAGTATCTATCGTTTCTTCAGGATGCCAGCGCACTCCTCCCTTTGTCGGACCAAGAGCCGAATTATATTGAATCCTGAATCCATGAAAGACCTTGGTAGTTCCATCATCCATCTTTACTGGAAGAGTGAACGTAAATTCCCGTTGAGGCCACCGAAGAAGCTCGTGAGCAGCCTTATTGAGACCTAACTTCTCAACAGCTTCATCTAATTGGTTCTGTGTAATTTTAAACAGATTTGTTTCAATCATTTCTTCACTCCTCTTGTTTTTGTCGCTTAAATCAATTATAGTTATACTATTATATGGAAGATAAAATAACAACCCCAAATCTGCGGGACGAAGATAAAGAGTTTGACGTTACGCTGCGGCCTGAAAGGTTTGAGGAATTTGTTGGCCAAAATAAAATCAAGGAACATCTTCAGATTTGCATTCAAGCTGCAAAAAAGAGAAACGAATCGCTTGACCATGTCCTTTTGTATGGACCGCCCGGACTTGGAAAAACAACACTTGCAAACATAATTGCCAGAACTATGGATGTAAATATTAGAACCACTTCCGGACCTGTTATTGAGAGAGCTGGTGATTTAGCTGGCGTTCTCACAAATCTGGACGATGGAGATGTTATATTTATAGATGAGGTGCATCGGCTAAGTCACGTCGTAGAAGAATATTTATATCCTGCTATGGAAAGCTATAAAATAGACATTATGATTGACAAAGGTCCAAGCGCAAGGTCAGTAAAGCTAGATCTTCCTTCTTTTACACTTATTGGAGCAACAACGCGCGCTGGGCTTCTTACTTCTCCTCTAAGGTCGAGATTTGGTATCGTGTCCAGATTGGAGTTTTACGGACAGGATGATCTATATGATATTATCATTCGCTCTGCAAGGATTCTTCGTGTTGAGATAACAGCTGAAGGAGCTATGGAGATTGCAAAAAGGTCACGCGGTACACCAAGAATAGGTAACAGATTGCTTAGACGTGTAAGAGACTATGCACAAGTGAAGGCAGACGGGAAGATTACTAATGAAGTTGCTGATAAAGCTTTAGTGATGCTTGAGGTAGATAAATACGGTTTGGATGATATGGATAAAAAAATCCTTGAGACGATTATTCATAAATTTAATGGAGGACCTGTAGGAGCAGGAACAATTGCTGTTGCTATAGGTGAAGAACAGGATACAATAGAAGAGATCTATGAACCATATCTCATACAGCAGGGATTTATCAAACGTACGCCAAGCGGCAGGAAAGCAACTAAACTTGCATATCAGCACCTTGGTGTCAAACCTAATCCACAAATTCAACAAAAAGAACTATTTTAATTTAATTGTGAAAATATTTTTTTCTATAATTTTTCTCTTTATCTCCGCTCTAACATATGCAGAGGTAAATAGTTCTGAAACATCCATGCCTGAAATCGCAGTATTCCAGAAACCACCTCTTGTGAAAAGGATAGATAAAGAACTTGAGAGAATACAGCCAGAGGAAGCAAAAGGTCCGAATGCAAAGTTAACGATTATCAGCACATGGAAGGAAGGGACAAACTACACTGTTAATATGAGCATAAAAAACCTCAATAAGGAACAGGGATATAGAACTGTATACCTGTTAAGTTATGACAATGATGGAAGAATTGTAGCTGTGTCTTCTGACAGAAAGTATTTTCAATCATATCAGGAATACTTTACGCAGTATAAGTTTACAAAATCATCTTCTATAATCAGATGGAGGTTTTATGTTAAATAAAAATGTTCTTAGGATATTGGTCCCGATATTCATCGGGATGGCTGCTGTTATATCAGGTGGAATTTGTTTCTCTGAGGATTTATGGACAGGAGCTATATCAAAAATAACAGTAACAGATATTGATAGCGAGACATCGAAAATAGATATGGTGCTTGATAAAAACGAAGAAAATAATATTTCATTCGATCAATCAAAAACAATATCCATAGAAACTGGTCAATTAGAGAGAAAAACAAAAATCTATCTGGACGGAGTGAATCCAGCAAAGAAAGCAGGTTTTTGTCATAAAAAAGACAAGCTTATATCTGAGCTAAAGATATCCAGAATTTCAGGAAGTATTTCAAATCCGAGCATACAGGCAACGAATGATGGAGCTCCTGTATTTTCTACGCTGATTGATATAATTACAAATAAAACGGTAATTGTTAATATTGTTAGCAAGGAGAAAAATGGAGATGTTGAAATTACAATCACAATTACAGCATCTAAAGAACAAGATCTAAGCTTACAAACTCCCAGCATTATTGATATAACTTCTCAGGAGTTCGACAATCCTTTATCAAAAGAGACTGGGACAAATATTAATGAGAAAATGCTGAAGAAGATGTTACCTGATGATTTTATCACAGCCGTATTTCCCTTACAGCATATTGATCCTGCTACAGCAAAAACAATTGTCCAAAATGAGCTCTCATCAAGAGGAATGGTACAGGTCTATCTGGACAAATCCCAGCTTATAGTAACCGATACAGTTTCATACATTAGAAGCATAGGAAAGCTTATTGAAAATATTGATATAAAAGTGCCTCAGGTACTTATTGAAGCGCGAATATTTGAAGTTAGCTATGATAAAGAAACTGAAATAGGGATTGACTGGAGCCTTGCTCGTCCGTCCGTAACTGCAACCATTGAACATACACTAAACGCAGCAGTAAAAGAAACAAGAGGAACAGAACTTATAGTAAGGGGCCTTTTAGGAGACCGCTACAAAAGAGATGCTCTTTTTGCAACAATAGATGCTCTTGTCAGCGAAGGTAAGGCAAAGATAGTTGCGCGGCCAAAGGTGGTTGTTCTCAATAATCAGAAAGCAATTATCACATCTGGAGATAATATACCTTATAGAAAAGAAAACTATGATAATAGAGGAGCAGGAGTAGGAGCAGGGACACAATATTTTGTAACTGATTTTCTGCAGACAGGTATAACCTTGACTGTTACCCCGCATGTCAGAAATAATGATCTTATTGTTTTAAATGTGAAACCAGAAGTAAAATATATCATTGGATATAAAGGTGAATATGATATGCCTGTTTTCAGCACAAGATCAACGGACACAGTTGTTAGCGTGAAAAATGGCGATACTCTGGTTATAGGCGGGCTCTTTAAAGAGGGCAAAAAGACTATTGAACACGGTATTCCTCTATTAAAAGATATTCCAATACTGGGATATTTGTTTAAGCATAAAAGAGATATTAATATTAAGACAGAAGTGGTCATATGCATAACAACAACACTGATTTGAAGAACGCAAGAGTTCGTTTTGCTCCATCCCCAACAGGTTCCCTTCACCTTGGCAATGTAAGAACTGCTATATTCAACTGGCTCTTCGCAAGACACGCAAAAGGCACCTTCATACTGCGCATGGAGGACACAGACAAAGAACGTTCAACTCCTGAATCAGTAAGTTTAATACTTGAAAGCTTAAGATGGCTTGGACTGGACTGGGATGAGGGGCCTGATGTTGGAGGAGATTTTGGTCCTTATTATCAGATGCAAAGACTGGATAAATATAAAAAGTACATAGATATATTGATTAAGGGAAATATGGTTTATCCCTGTTTCTGTACTTCTGAGAGACTTGCAGAGATGAGACTACAGATGCAGAAGCAAAAATTGCCGCCCAGATATGACGGTAAATGCAGGAATTTAAGCAAAGAAGAAATAGAGCATCTAATATCTCAGGGCACAAAACATGTTCTGCGATTCAAAGTTCCCGCTGCCGGCATTACAGAATTTAAAGATCTCATTCACGGAGGAATATCTATTGATAACTCAGTTCTGGATGATTTTATTATTGTTAAATCCGATGCTGGTCCGACGTATAACTTTGCATGTGTAGTTGATGACATTGAGATGAAGATAACTCATGTTATAAGAGGGGATGACCATATCTCAAACACGCCGAAACAGATTGCTGTATACAAGGCATTAGGAATTACTTCCCCTGTATTTGCGCATATTCCTTTAATTCTCGGTCCTGATAAGGCAAAATTGAGCAAACGCCACGGAGCAGCTTCCCCTCTTGAATATAGAGATATGGGCTATCTTCCTCATGCATTACTTAACTTTCTTACCCTGCTTGGCTGGGCTCCCGGAGATAACCGTGAAGTTATGAGCAGGGATGAAATTATAGAGAGCTTTTCAATAGAAAAGATAAATGACAGAAATGCTGTTTTTGACAGCCAGAAGCTTGATTGGATGAATGGAGTATATATAAGAAAAATGCCTCTGAAAAAACTTGTAGGCATTGCTTTGGAAGAATTAAAGAAGGCGAAGCTTATAAAAGATACCAAGGAAGTTGATATTAATAAAACAACCAAAATAGTTGGACTAATCCAGGAACGTCTCAAAAAATTCTCTGAAATTCCCCAACTTATAAATTACTTTTTTATGGATACTCCGATATATGAGGAGAAAGCAGTTAATAAGTTCTTAAAAAAAGATGGTGTTTCAGAAATGCTGCAGGAGTTAGGCAGAGTAATAGAAGGAGTAAAATCATTTGATATAGAAACACTTGAGAGCGTAGTAAGAGCATTTATTGAGAAAAAAGGACTGAAGCCGGGAGATGTCATTCATCCTGTAAGAGTTGCACTTACCGGCCGCGCTGCCAGCCCGCCAATATTTGACGTAATGAATGTTCTGGGAAAACAAACCTGCCTGAAAAGAATCAAAAAGTTTTTAAAATAAAAAGGGTCAAGTCTTTATTGAGGTTGCAGGTAATTTGGGGTAGGGTAGTATTAAAGTATAAGTGGTTGTTATATGGAGGAAAACATGAATCAAGAAGCGAAACCAGAAACTGTAAATGACTTAGTGAATTACCAAGATGAATCAGTTGTAAGTAGAACTTTAATAGAAAAAGAAACTGGAACAATAACATTGTTTGCATTTAGTAAAGGACAGGCATTAAGTGAACATACAGCTCCATTTGATGCTATGGTTTATATTCTTGATGGCAAAGCAGAAATCACAATTTCGGGTAATCCAAATACTTTAGAATCAGGTCAGATGATTGTTATGCCAGCAAATAAGCCTCATGCATTAAAGGCTACAGAAAATTTCAAAATGTTGCTAACAATGATTCGATCATAACTTAATAAAATGCCTAACAATTCGCTACTAAAAAAGGGTCAAGTCTTTATTGAGGTTTTAGGTAATTTGAGGTAGGGTAGTATTAAGAGGAGGAATATTGAATGCTAGAACAACCTGTTCCAAAAGCAAATGCAATGCTAATTTGTGATTCTGTTATTACTGATAAGCATACAAACAAAAAAAGTCTAATTGGAGTTTTTGAAGATATTAATGCCTCTAAATTTCCATGTGTGCATCATTCCCTAGCTGTATATATAAAACTTACAGATGCGAGAGGAAAATATAGATTTCGCCTGGAATTAGTAGATTTAGAAGAGAATCTTATAATTAGGAAGACAGAGTTGCCACAAGATATAAGCATCAATAATCCACTTGGAACTTATGACCTTGTTATTAACTTTGGCGGATTAACGTTTAAGCATGCCGGTGAATATGACTTTAGGATGTTTGCAAATAATAAAATTTTTGAACAGAAGAAGTTTTCCGTGAAGCAAATACAAATAAAGAAATTACCAGAAAAAGGGTATTAGAATTAAAAACGACTCATCACCCTTTTCCCCAAATACCTCAACAACACTTGTTGATCTCGTTGACAAAATTCTTGCTCTCACCAAATCTACAGATAACCGCCAGCTAAAGCAGGCGGTTGCGATGGAGCGATTTTTTCGGCTTGACAAAAGTCACTCTAGTTGCTATTTTATGCTTAAGTTTAGCACTCTCAGCTTTAGAGTGCTAAAAAAGGAGTAAAGTGATTAAAAAAACAGTAGGCGTCAACAGGGAAGCCGATATCTTAAAGGCGGCAATTCATTCGTATATTGATACTGCAGAGCCTATTGCTTCCCAAAAACTGGTTAAGACTTATAAATTAAACATATCATCAGCTACTGTCAGGAATGTTTTGGTAAAATTGGAAGAGCAAGGCTACCTGATACAGCCTCATACTTCTGCAGGCAGAGTCCCTACCGATAAAGGGTACCGTTTTTATGTTAAATTTCTTATAGAAACAGAGTTGCTTACAAGTGAAGAAAGGAACTTTATAGATGATGCATATTCAAGTATTAATTATGATATTGAGTCAATAATTAAAGAAACAACAAAGATGCTGTCTTTTATAACCAATTATATGGGATTTGCAGAACTGCCAAGATTTCATGATAGTGGAACATTCAAACATTTAGAGCTTATAGCCCTTCAGGGTCACAGAATTATGATTATTATTATTATGAATTCAGGAGACATGAAAAAAAAGGTAGTTTGTTTTAGGGATGAAGTATCTGGCGCTGATCTGCAAAGAATATGCGCATTTCTAAATGAAAATCTGGAAGGACTTGACTTTACTCATATCCGTTCAGATTTTAAGGAGATTTTTAAAGAAAAATCTTTTCATCTTGATAAAATAATATATAACTGTGTGCTGTCCATACTGGATGTAATCCTTTCTTTTGAGGAAGAAAAGAAAGTTTTCATTGATGGCTATGAGTATCTTATGCAGTATCCGGAATTTAGGGATATTAATAAAGCACAGGCTGTGTTCAAGGCATTGAATGCAAGGTATTTATCTAAAATTCTTAATATGCCCATTGATAGCAAGGAATGCATAAAAGTTCTTATTGGCAGGGAAACAGCTGATAGTGATATAGAAAATTGTAGTTTACTTACGGTAAGATATAGCTTATTTAGATCCCCGATGGGATCATTGGGCATAATAGGTCCCAGAAGAATGGCATATTCAAAAGTAATAAGTAAATTAAATTATACTGCGTGCAAACTTAGTGATATTATGAAAAAGCTCTTGCTTGAATAGGCAGGAAGGAAAAATGAAGACACGGGAAAAAACAAAATATACCGAAAAAGAATTAAAGAAGATGGAAGAAAAATCTAAGCTATGCGATGAAAGTCGCGACCAGCTTTTGAGGGTGCACGCAGAGTTTGATAATTTCAAAAAGAGAACGGCAAGAGAATATGAGTCTCTTATTAAGTTTGCAAATGAGAAGTTAATCAACGAAATATTGCCTGTTGTTGATAATTTTAAAAGGGCAATAGATTCAGCAGATAAGGCAACTAATATCAAAGACCTCAAAAACGGCATTAAACTGGTTTTGAAGCAATTTGAGGATATCTTGCGGCAAAATGGGCTGGAAGAGATACAGTCTCACGGCGCTCAATTTAATCCTGACAAGCATGAGGCTGTTATACAGGTGGAAACTGATAAACACCCTGAGGATACAGTAGTTGAAGAAATTAGAACAGGCTACAAACTGCATGGGAAGGTTATAAGGCCGTCTCTTGTAAAAGTGTCAAAAAAACAAAATAAATAATAGAATAAAAAAGGAGGCTTAATAATGGGTAAAGTAATAGGTATTGATTTGGGAACAACTAATTCCTGCATGGCAGTTATGGAAGGCGGGAAACCTGTTGTTATTGTTAATGCAGAAGGAAGCAGAACCACTCCGTCCGTTGTGGCAATATCCAAAACAGGAGAAAGGCTGGTCGGCCAGATTGCTAAAAGACAGGCAGTGTCAAATCCGGAAAATACAATAAGCTCGATAAAGAGGAAGATGGGACAAAAGATAAAGGTAAAAGCCGGTGATAAGGAATATACACCTCCTGAGATCTCTGCCGCGATACTCCAGAAGTTCAAACATGATGCAGAAAGTTATCTTGGAGATAAAGTAGAAAAAGCGGTCATTACAGTGCCTGCATATTTTAGTGACAGTCAGAGGCAGGCAACTAAGGATGCCGGTAAGATTGCAGGTCTTGAAGTGCTCAGAATCATAAATGAGCCGACTGCCGCTGCTCTGGCATATGGGCTTGATAAAAAAGGAAATCAGACTATTGCGGTATACGACCTCGGTGGAGGCACATTTGATATCTCTATACTTGAAATAGGTGATGGGGTTTTTGAAGTTAAGGCAACCAATGGCAATACAAAACTTGGAGGAGATGACTTTGACCAGAAGATTATTGACTGGCTGGTCAGTGAGTTTAAGAAATCAAATGGTATGGATTTAAGTAATGACAGGATGGCAATGCAGAGATTAAAAGAGGCCGCTGAGAAGGCAAAGGCAGAACTTTCTACTGCGCAGACAGCAAACATAAATCTTCCATTTATAACAGCGGATCAAAACGGACCGAAGCATCTGGATATAACACTTAGGCGCGCGCAGTTGGAAAAGCTGACAAAGGACCTTGTAGACAGCACAATTGGTCCGTGTAAGCAGGCAGTGGCTGATTCAAAAATAGAAAAAAAAGATATTGATCATGTAATATTAGTTGGAGGACAGACAAGGTCTCCAATGGTCCAGGAAGTGGTAAAGCAATTTTTTGGTAAAGAACCTCATAAGGGCGTTAATCCAGACGAGGTTGTTGCTGTTGGGGCAGCCATTCAGGCTGGAGTCCTTTCCGGGGAAGTTAAAGACGTGCTACTTCTAGATGTTACTCCGCTTTCGTTAGGCATTGAGACATTGGGAGGAGTTTGCACAAGGCTTATAGAGAGGAACACAACCATTCCAACGAAGAAATCCCAGATATTCAGCACTGCTGCAGATAACCAGCCTGCTGTAAATATACATGTGCTGCAGGGAGAGAGAGAGATGGCGCAGTATAATAAAACGCTTGGAAGGTTCGACTTAGTAGGGATACCCTCCGCTCCGCGTGGAGTGCCTCAAATAGAAGTAACTTTTAATATTGATGCAAATGGAATTACACATGTATCGGCCAAGGATTTAGCTACAGGCAAGGAACAGTCAATTGTGATAAAATCCTCCGGCGGCTTGAGTGAAGAAGAAGTGGAAAAAATGGTTAAGGATGCAGAAGCTCATGCGGAAGAGGATAAGAAGAAAAAAGAAACAATTGAAGTTCATAATCAATTGGATTCTTTGATTTATACAACAGAGAAATCCCTGAAGGATCATGGGGATAAAGTAGACTCATCTGAGAAAGGTAAGATACAATCTGCTCTGGACGAAGCTAAAAAAGCTTTGGAGGCTAATGATATGGAGCAGATGAAAAAGACTTCTGAAAGCCTGCAGCAAGCTGCTCATAAGCTGGCTGAGGTTATGTATCAGCAAGCTGCAAAACAGCAGCAGCAAGCAGGAGCAGAAGACCAGGCTCAGGCAGGGCAAAATCAGGAAAAGAAAAAGTCTGATAAAGAAGAGGATGTAATAGATGCAGACTATAAAGTGGAAGACGACGGGGAGAAAAAGGGTAAGTAGTGGCTGGTAAAAGAGACTATTATGAGATACTTGATGTTGAGAGGCACGCTGCAATAGATGAGATAAAGCGTGCTTACAGGAAACTCGCACATAAGTATCATCCTGATAAGAATCAAGGGAATAAAGAGTATGAGGAGAAGTTCAAAGAGGCTTCGGAGGCTTATGCAGTATTGAGTGATCCCCAAAAAAGAGCAACTTATGACCAGTTTGGACACAGCGGATTGGAAGGAGGAGGTTTTAGCGGGTTCAGAAATGCCTCGGACATATTTAGCAGTGATATATTTAGTGATTTTGGGGATATATTGGGGGGGGTTTTTGGCAGGAGCTCTCAGGGCGCAGGAAGAAGCGGTGGACATAACAGAGGAGAGCACCTTAGATATGACCTGCAAATTACTTTAAAAGAGGCTGCATTTGGTACTGATAAAAAAATTCGCATCTCCAGGCCACAGACATGTGAAGCATGTAATGGCTCTGGGGCAAAAAAGGGAACAAAACGTATCAGTTGTCTTCAATGCGGAGGCAGCGGACAGGTAAGCTATGCGCAAGGTTTCTTTAGTATAAATAGAACATGTGATAGATGCGGCGGAGAGGGTACAATAATAACAAATCCATGCGGGACTTGCAGAGGCACTGGAAGAGTAAATAAACCTCGTGAACTTACTGTCAAGATACCTCCTGGAGTTGATACAGGTTCCCAATTAAAGGTCAGAGGAGAAGGGGAAGCAGGCACAAGAGGCGGAAGCCCGGGAGACCTATACGTAGTAATTCATGTAGGGGATGATGAATTTTTCACTCGGCATGATGATGATATACTGTGTGAAGTTCCTATAAGCATAACGCAGGCAACGCTGGGCGCAGAAATAGAGGTTCCTACTCTTAAGGGTAAGGCAAAGATGAAGATTCCCCCAGGTACACAGTCTGGAAAAGCATTCCGCTTGCGCGGTCAAGGTGTTCCAAGTCTGCACGGATATGGTAAAGGAGATGAACTCATTAGAGTTATAGTTGAAATACCTGTAAAACTGAATAATGAGCAACAAGAACTTCTCAGAAAGTTTGCTGAGATAAGCGGCGAGAATTTAACCCCTATACGCAGGGGCTTTATGCAGAAGTTTAAATCCAAGTTTGGCGGGTGAGAGTGAGCTTGAGTAAAGCATTATCATTGTCCATAATATGCATTTTTACCATGTTTTCTTAAATAGTGTTTGTCCAGAAGAGTTTGTTTTATTGATGTTATATGAGGATTGAGAGTTTTGGTAAAAAGCGCAGTTTTTGCAATTTCTTCCAGGGCTACTGCATTTTTCACAACATCTTCTATGTCCTTTCCCCAGATAAACGGACCATGTGAAGCTACAAGAACTGCCGGTATTTTCTCAGGATCAATTCCTCTATCAAAAAAAGTCCTGACTATTAAATTACCGGTTTCTGTTTCATAATCTTTTTTTATATCTTTATCAGAAATCATATCAGTAACTGGTATTTCACCATAGAATTGGTCAGCATGTGTTGTCCCAAGGCAGGGTATGTTTTCCCTCGCCTGTGCAAAGATTGTTGAATAGGTAGAATGATTATGTACAACAGCACCAATTGATAGGAATTTATTGTATAGAACTAGATGTGTTTTTGTATCAGAAGAAGGATTATAATTACCTTCAACAATATTTCCTTTCATATCTACTAATACCATATGTTCAGGTTTTAAGTTTTTATAAGCTACACCACTTGGTTTTATAGCAATAACCTGTTTCTTTCTATCGATACCGCTTGCATTTCCCCATGTGTAGAGCACAAGTCCTCTCTTATAAATTTCCATATTTGCAAGATAAACTTGCTTTTTTAGTTGATTAAGCATTTTTCTTAATTTCCAGCAGCTTTTTCATAACGTGATATAAGTTCTCACTGTACTTCTTTGTTCCAAAGCTATCATGCAGATTTTTATAAAGCTCATATAATTTCTTATAGATCAGGTGATTTTTCCTGTTTGGATAGTATATTTTCTTTCTGGTGTCACACATATTCTTTTGAGCTTTCTCAGCTGTGGAATACACTCCTCCGACAACTGCCCCAAATATTGCAGCACCAAGGGCACAAGTTTCATGGGATTTTGATATTAACATTGGTTTTCCAATTACATCTGCATATATCTGCATAAACAATGGGTTTTTAACTGTTATTCCCCCACAGTTGATTACTTTTGAAATCCTGATGCCATATTCTTCTATTCTCTCAATAATTTTTAGAGCACCAAAAGCAGTAGCTTCTATAAGCGCTCTGTATATTTCCCAGCGTGTAGTTTGCAGGGTCTGTCCTATTAGTAGTCCTGTGAGTTCTGCATCAACAAGTATCGTTCTATTACCATTGTTCCAGTCAAGCGCCAGAAGACCACTTTCTCCCGGTTTCGCTCGAGAAGCATCTCTAGTTAGTTTATCATGATATTTCGAATCTTCCTCGCAAACTTTACTAACAAACCAGTTCAGAATATCCCCCACAGCTGACTGTCCAGCCTCTATACCAAAGCAGCCTGGCAATACCGAGCTATCAACCATACCACACACACCCGGAATATCATCTATCTTCTGCCCCTTATGTGAAACCATTATATCACATGATGAGGTTCCTATTATTTTCACAAGAATATCTTTACCAACGCCTGCACCAACTGCCCCCATATGTGCATCAAATGCACCCACTGCAACAGGAATTCTGCTGGAAAGCCCAAATCTTTTTGTGTATTTATCGGATAAATCTCCTGCTTTTGTGTTTGAAGCATACGCTTTCTCATACAGTCTTGCGCGCAAATCTGCCATTTGAGGATTAAGCTTTGAGAGAAATTCTTTATCAGGTAATCCGTGCCACTTGTCATTATACATTGCTTTATGCCCTGCGGCACATATGCATCTTTTAATTTTAGTTACATCTGTGATTCCACAGATATACGCAGGCATAAAGTCAGCAAGCTCTACCCATGAATAAGCAGCATCAAACACCTTCTTGTCAATATTCAGACAATGCCATATTTTTGAAAAAAACCATTCAGAGGAATATGTACCACCGCATTTTCTGAGATATTGGGGTCTTATACATTCTGCTATCTTAGTTATTTTTTGAGCTTCTTCCATGGATGAATGATCCTTCCAGAGCCATGCCTGAGCATTTAGATTATTCTTGAATTCCGGAAGAAATGCTAAAGGAACAAGTTCATTTGTGACAGGTATAGGCGTAGAGCCTGTAGTGTCTATTCCTATCCCTACAATATTGTCTCGGGAGAAATTCTTGTCTTTTTTTGCTTGTTTAAGAAGTTTTGTAACTACATATTCGAATCCTTCTATATAGTCATAAGGGCTTTGTCTTGCGACATTCGGATCTGCTTTATCCAGCAGGATACCATTCTCTCCTCTGGTGTAGTTAAAAACCGCCGATGCAGCATCCCTGCCATTAGCTGTATTTATTAGTATGGCACGAACAGAATTTGTTCCATAATCAATACCTATTGCAAATTTATTTTTCATGAGTTAATTCCTCAAATTTGCTTAATATTTCTCGATACATAATTGTCCACTTACCCTTATTTGAGCTTTTTAATATCTCCTTCTTTCTTCCTGGAAGAGTAACTTCCGCAGTTATTCCCTGTGGGAGAGAGAGATAAGTCTTTATTCCCGCCTTTGTCCTTTCCCATCCGCTTTCAATAATTCCTTTAGGAGTTGCTACTTTGCCTCTAACAAAATTTACACAAGTGAAAGTAGGAGAAAAACAAATTTTGTTCCACCCAGGACTCTTCTGCCAAATTCCAAGCAAAATATTACTTAAATGAATAATAGGATGAGCAGACCAGGCATGACATAAACTTTCCAAGCCCGGTTTCGCATTCCAGACTTCTTCTGTAGTACTTAAACCTTTTGCCACCATTTCACCCCACCACCTGTAAATACAATCTGCTACTTCTTCCATGCATCCACATTTTTTAAGTGCCTCGAAAATATAGTGCATAAAGAAGGGTGAAGGAATCCCTTTAGCCCCTTTGGCTCCTTCTGCTTGAGGATAGTTCTGCTTAACCAGAGGAAGAAGGTATTTTTGCACAAAAAGTTGGTGGTATTCTGGAAACAAATCCAGAAGTATAGCCAAGGAGTAAATGTGAGGTGTATTTTCCACCACCGGCTGATTATTCCAAGACAGCCCTCCATAGAGAGTTTGGGTTTTCCTGTTAAACAGCATTTTCTTGATAGCATTTAGTAAACTTCTTTCTCTCCGACTATATAGCTGTACGAGTTTTTCTTCACCTGCTTGCTCTAATAGCTTAATTGTAGTCCGTAGTGCCATTAAATAAAAAAGATTGTATAGCGTAGAATAACCATCCTTAAAAAGGGGAGACCAATCTAAGAAAAGCGCATATCTATTGTCATAACTAATTAGTCCATTTTTACCTGTCATCTGGAAAAAGTAATCAAACGCTTCATAAATTTTATCCTTCATTTGCTTGAATAAAGACAAGTCAGCCGTCTGCCAGTAGTAGTCCCAGTGAGTGATAATCCACGTAAGAGTAAAATCTGGTAAAATGCATCCATGCGCAATGGTCGGAGCGTGTCCGTATGTAAGACCATTAGGTACTTTTTGAGTTCCTATCTGCTTAATACCCCTTTTGAAGAGTCTTTCATCTGCCGACAGATAAAAAGTATTCTTTGCTTGAATTCTAGCATCACCCCACCATTGAGCTTGCTCTCGCCAAGGACAATCAACATATGCATCCTGCATACAACATTGTTGAGTCCACGTGCTCATTTTGTAGATTTTGTTGAGTCTTTCATCAGAAGATTGAAATTCTGCTTTTATCTGTAAAGGGTAACCTACTGATCGGAGTTTTAACTTTATAGTCAGTTTTTGCTTACTATTTCTAACGATAAGAATTAGATAACGAAATCCCCAGTAATCAAACTGTTCGTATTCGGTTTTTCCAGCTCGCAGAAATAATCTATTCCCAAAAGCTACCTTACATCCTACCTTAGAGGAATATATTATTGGAGAAAAATTTTCCTTCCCTTCACAGATCATGGTATCAATTATTTCACCCCCCTCTCCATTTTCTACATTTAGTAATAATGAACCTACAAATTCCTTTCCAAAATCTATCAGGTATCCCCTATAATCTCTTTCACTAGTAGCCGGAACTTGGAAGCGAGCCCAATTATCATCTTTTGTTAGGATATTAGTTGTATCGTACCAATTCTTTTCCTCTTCCAAAAAAAGGCTTACTACATTAGCTATCTTTTCATAATCTACTTTACACTTACCTTTAGTCTCCGAGATTAGTTTATCAGGTATAGCTATAGTCTCTTTCAACAAAGGAATCTCTCTCTTTTCAAATGAATACCAGGGCATAGAACCAAAATTTCTACAACGAGGATTGTCCCAACTAGAATCATCGTAATCTGAAAGTACCCAAGAATCATCCAGCCTAGCATCAAAGAATTCCTGAAATCC
Source organism: bacterium (assembly GCA_018812485.1). Lineage (NCBI taxonomy): Bacteria > bacterium. The sequence goes on from JAHJDO010000033.1 coordinate 37,655, forward strand.
TAATTGTAGTGATACACGAGTCGTTACTCTCTTATAACCAGGAGCAATGCGAACTCTCCAACTCTGATTTGTGGATATTTCTTCATCATCTGCCTTACCTGCTAACAAAAAACCTGCATACCCTTGATGAATGTATTGAAAAGTACTAATCCCCAGATTATGCACCAGAGCGGCAATCACATTTCTACCCTTCTTTAAAAAAGGGGTAATATTCACGTTGTCATAGGACCAAGATTCCTGAAAACCTCGAGCTGGGCCTCGATTAATATAGATACCATTTACATAAAGCCGATATTGAGTATCAGCAGTAACGTAAACTATGGAAGTCTTTGGGACCTTTTTTAAATAAAACGTTTTTCTGGTTTGCATCCATGAATTAACTAAATCATAGCTTGGACTATCGTACCATATCCATTTGGCACTTTGTACAAACTTCCGGAAATCAATTAAAGTTCCTGGATCTTCGTTCCAATTTATGTATGATTGTGTTTTTCTATTAAGTTTCGACATAATATTCTCCTATCCAATCCCAAATTTTTTGTACATTTTCTTTAGCAACGTTTTTTGCCATTTGCTAGTATGACTCTAAATTCCTGTCTTTAACTTTAAAATCAGGTATTTTGAGCATTTTCCCACCTTGAACTATTGATTCTCTTGCATATATTCCAGGCAGGGTGTAATTTAGCGCAGCATTTAAACCTATAACGGGTTGCCGATTACTTCTTATGGCAGATATGAACTCTGTGAGCATCCAATATTCAGTTGTACCATGACCCCCGAGTTTCATTTCTTTTTTCACTTGAAGTCGCTCGGGAATATACTGACGCATAAAATCATCTAAATCTGTCCATGTGTGTTTAGATGATCGCAAAGAGGGGTTTTTTGTTTCAGCAAGCATTATTCTTGGTTTGTCGCTAAATCCACGCCCGCTTTCAAAAGCACCATGAGTTCCTTGCACGCCATAAAAGTGCAAAAAAGGTCGCGGAGATGCTAAATCTACCCTTACCCGGATTATTCTCCCCTTTCTAGTATTCATGAACATTGTATGATTAAATTCAGGACAAAGTTCATGGTCTGGATCTATGAGTTTTGTAGAATTGCAAATACATGAAACGCGTTCAACACTGTCGTTGAGGATATAGAGTAAGGGACCAAGGCTGTGCGTGCAATATACCCCTAATTCTCCCCTTCCTCTCCATGTCAAATCCCCCTTTTTATTTCGCCATAGATACTTACAATCATGTACATATTCAGCTTCTGCATAGTAAATATCTCCGAAGAACGCTTCGTCTACAAGTCTTTTAACCAATTCGATGTCGTTACGAAAACAGCAATTTTCTGCAATCATATAATAGGCACAACTTTTTCTTTCAGCTTCAATAAGTGTGTCTATTTGTTTTATATTTACAACTGCTGGAACCTCTGATAACACATGAATATCTGCTTTGAGCATAGCAATAGCTTGTTCTGTATGAAATTTTGGTGGTGAAGAAATTACAACCGCATCTAATCCTGAATTTAAAAAGTTTGTAAAATCAGTAAACCAACGAGGTTCATGTTTTCCCTGTGTGTCAAATTTTGTGTTATTTCGAACTATATCATAGACAGCTGTCACTTCTATATTTTTTAAAACGCTCAATTGTTTTATTAGACTATTGCCGCGACGATGCTCCTTATTGCCTGCCCCAATTATACCAAACCGAATTGTATTCTTGTTCACGACTTATTTTTTCTATCCAAGCTCAATAGTTACTATTTGACTTTCCCCCGCCTTAAAATAAACTACATTCTCATCCACAATATTTAAATCCTTAATCACTTCCTCGTTCATTTTAACTAACCTTGCCTTTTCTATCTTTTTATAAAACTGTAATTTCCCCTGAATCTTTTTTTGGCTAGTATTAAATAACCGTATTATTAAGGAATCTTTATCTTCCGCTTTCTTAACGGCACTGATTATAAGTTCCTCTGGCTCAATAGAAATAAAACTCATTTCACAGGGTAAACTGCCCTTGTGCTCAGTGGTTTGCAACACCCTTTGTTTTATATTGTGTTGATAAGCCAAACGAAATATATTATTGACTTCCAATTCCTTCTCATGGAGAGCTATGGCATACTCAAATCTATGCTTGCCAATGCATTGAGCTCCTGGAGTAAAGGGAGCATCAACCTTTATGCAATTTCCATCCTCCTTCATTATATAAAAATCTTTATTATAAAGTTTTCCTATACTTCTAAGAAGACTTAAATTTAAAATAGTCCCTTGTTTATTTTTAATTGCTCTATAACAGGGTAAACCCCTATTTATTATCGTCAAACCCCATTTATTATCCTTTATACTAACAAATGATTGTTGAGGCCATATTGGTTCTGGAGGTTTTGCCCATCTTTTCGTTTTTAGAAGTAGTATATTTCTTCTTACTAAATCAAATTGACCTTCCGCAAAAGTATATCGAGCTTTGATATTTGTGGGAAATCTAACCATCAACCAATGGTCTCTGGCTTTATTATCTACTTCAGTTATTACATCAATGCGTCTACTACCTGTAGAAAGACTTATGTAACTTACTATTGAGCAGGTTATCAGTCTATTACTTCTACTCTTTTTATTCTTGGTTAGACTTCCGGGAAGTAAGAGACGCATATCAATCTTAAAAGTTATCCGCACTGGACCCTTTTCAACAAGACGAATAGAAACTTTTTTTGGATTCAGTATCTTCCTATCCAACAATGGGTTAGAATAATTATATAAGTCACCAGCATCTCCAATATCTTCAAAACAATGCATATTTTTATGTCTAGCCTTAGCAATCTTGTCTAATATTGTCAGAGTTCCATTTTCGTTTATATTAACTCTAAAAAACTCATTCTCCATCATATGGCCTTTTACTTTTAGAAAACTGGGGAATTTAGGTTGAGTTTGGACTGGTCTTACTCGATATATTTTATAGCCAAGGGCAGGAACATCTCTGGATAAAAATACCGCATTTATTTTTTTATCATCCTGTTTTGTATATATTTTCTGCCGTCCAGTCATGTTTTGTTGAGTAATTATTTGATAAGGGATAGTATTCCCTGCTAAATCTTCTATAACAAAATATCTAACTTTGGGATCTGAAATACATATGGTAGCTTCAGCTGTATCAGTTCGTTTCCATGACAATGGATTAAATGTTACCAATACAAGCTTTCCTTTTTCTTTTATTTTTTTATTGCCTTGAAAAGTATTTATCTTTTGAACAATTTTCTCCAGGTTAATCCATGTAATCTCTTCAGCAATCTGTCTAGCTGAGTTAAACCTACTTACTACATCTTTGTCCACTTCATCAATACTACAGCCACAAATACTATCATGAGCATGATTTTTTAAGAGATATTTCCATGATTGCCATAAAAAATCCTTAGGATAATCCATTCCTAACGACCAAGCAAAACTCGAAAATGGTTCAGCCCATTTCTCTAAGAGAGATTGCACTTCTTCGTTTTTCTGCTTAATCTCTACTCTAGAGGACAAAGTTCCCGGATAGATTTCTCTCTTTTTAGTCTTTCTTAATTCTCCTTTAATAATTTCTAATCTTGGTCTATACTCCTTAATTTTGCTAATATACAATGGTAAATTCGACTGGATTGTCTTATCGTTATTTAATAACCTATTAGCTCCTTTGATAATTTCTGGTAGTCCTTCTTGAGGTAGAAGATGGTCACATCCTTTCATTAACAATACATTCGGAGTTGTTGCTAGAGGAATTATTTTATCTTTAATATTTTTAATTATCTTTAATACACTTTCTGAATTGTAAGGAAGATTACCTGATCTTAAAAGGTCAGTGGCATTCGAATATCCTGTAACCAGGTACACTGCCAACACTTTTGAACCGTCTGGAGATTTCCAGAAAAATTCTGTCCCAACTTTATGCTCCCCTTCTACACCCCGAGATAATACAGCACTATTGATATTAAATCCAAATAATATTTGGGGCATTTGTGAAATATGTCCAAACATATCCGGAAGATATCCTATTTCCATTACCCAGCCAAATCTTTTAGCGATTTTATGTCCTAGAAGGAGATTCCTTACTAGAGATTCTCCGCTTACTAAGAATTCATCCGGCAGTGTATACCATGGACCTACTAACAATCTACTCTGCCTGATATATTTCTTAAGCTGCCTTTCTCTCTCTGGCTTTAGTTCTAAATAATCTTCTAATATTACCGTTTGCCCATCAAAAGTAAAATACTTAAAATCGGGGTCTTGATCAAACAGTTCTAATATTTTATCCATGCATGTTACCAATCTTATTCGAAACTCTTCAAATGTTCTGTACCATTCCCTATCCCAATGGGTATGAGAAACAACATGCATCTTATATTTTAATACAGTTTTCATAATGTTTAGAGCATCCGTTACAGTATAACTATAATATTACAGCCATTCGATAATTTTTTATTAATTTTTTTGTCATTAGATATCCGGTTTTGTAGTCATAACTACTTCTCTCAATTGTTCCATGAAATAGCGATAATTATCCCAACTAACATCAGATAAAACAAAATGATCCGGGCCAGGAATGTAGCGCCCCTTATGTATCAGCTCACGAGCCTTATCTATTTCAACATCAATTTCTCTCTTCCCTTTAGCCATGACATTCTTATCTAATCCTCCTATGACTCCAAGTTCAGGAAATCTATCCAAAACTCTACTAACATTATTTCCCGCCTGTACTTCGTAGGGGTAAAGGGTGGTCACACCACTCTCCAACATAAGTTCTGTAATATCCTCAATGTATCCGTCCGAATCGACTAAGATAATTTTGATTCCATGCTCCTTTGCAAAGCACGCGATCTTAAGATAATTTGGCTTCATAAATTTCCGGAACATCTCAGGAGAAATGAGAGAACCATTCTTTGAAGCCATATCTTCCCAGCACTCGATCAGATCAAAATCGACATCAGCTAGCATCTTGCTCCATATGGAAATAGCCATGTCTGTGTACGAGTCCATAATGTCATGGACAAGTTCAGGGTCATCATAGAAGGCATATGCAAGATTCACATCACCCATCATGTCGCGGGCAAAGCCGTATACACCCCTATGGGTCAACTGAAGTGGATAATCACGTGTGTGGAAGCGAGCAACATGTTCTGGCCAGTCCTTTGGAAATCGCTCCGGGTCTTCTGCCTGCAAATGACGTTCCTTTACTCGATACCAATCCTTTCGGTTCTTTACGGGCCATTCTATCGTCTGAGAATAATGGTTAGCACCCTTTTTAATGATCCTAACAGTACCGTCTCCACGGCTCTGAACTATCTGGGAATTATTTTCCTCTATTACTTTTACATCATCTAATTGAGAAGTTCTCATGTTTACACAAGTTCTCTGCCAACCACGATATTCTCCTTCAAACTGCAGAATTTCATCAATGCGTTCTGCAATGCCAGAGTATTCCTTTTCCCATCCAGACACAATGGCGTTTGTGCCTCCAAAAACCTTAATAAAAGGCACACGATCTACTTCTTGACCTGTTAATGTTTTTACAAAACGTTCCCGATGATTCATAAGACTAGTTATAGGTTTATCTCTACAATGTATTTCTGATATTCGGTTTTGGGAGATAATTTCAAGATTCCATTTTCTACTGGGCATAGAAATTTCCTCGGCTCTCCCTCCTCGTTATAAGCGGTAACTTTTATTTCTCGACCGGGTTGATAGTTAGATAAAACAGCTTTAAGATTCAAGCTCAGTTCATAACATCCTCTCTGAGGACCGGGGTCAACACCAACACAATCCCTATTTAAGACTTCAGGCACATAATCAAGCTTCATTCTCAAATCACCCACAGGTATTATCTCTATCATATTTTCATTTTTCTTAATCAATACAGAACCTTTTATCGAACCAAGATTGGGAAATTTAATAAGATTATCTCTTGTATCAATATATATATACTCGGGCGAGTCAACATAATCTATTTTATGGCCATCGACAAGCGCAGAATATTCTAATATTTCACCTTTTTTGCCGGCTACAAAACCTGCTTCCGGCAATGAATATTCTCTCCCAAAGAGAGTTACTTTCCACTGTTCTTTCGAGCCATAATTTATATACATCTCAAGGCCATTCTTATACCGAATATGAAGGCGACTTTCTTTATAGATGTCTTTGGCTATAGCTTCGCTGGTTGAGTAAAAATTCTTGCCGTCACTGTACTCTATACTCTCTACCTGATCTGCAATGTAATATTTCTGCAACTGCTGAAACATGCAATAATATTTTATTCTGGCGGAAAATTCCCATGGAGTTGCAAGCAAGGGAATCATTCCTTGATGGCCATATGCTATCGTTGCGGTAATATATTTATCAAAATATATGTCCCGGCCTTTATTATCCACAAAAATATCATCAGCTCCTTCTCCCCATCCCTTACCAAAAAAAAGCCCCGCAAAAGATGCCATGCCAATTCCAAATTGTAATGGATGAAGCTTCAAAAGGTCAAAATCAACAAGAAGCGGTTCTTCAAATGGCTTTTCAGGGAAAAATATGGTCGCAAAATCTCCGTCTGTTAAGCCGGCAAACATCCAGCGCATTCTTCCCTCACTAACTACAATACCTATGTTCTTTTTTGCTTCCAGGAAAAGCTCTCCCCATGAATTAAATATGGCTTTCATCATCGCTGCATCCGGGACTCTAGCATCGTAATCAATAAAATAACTGGGATTTATATTTGTATGAATATCAAAGTAGCAGATGCCAGTATGAAATTTTCTCCCTACAATCTTTGTGAGCTTTTTTGAAAGTAAATAATCATAAGGTGGTCTTACATTGTAATTACATTGCCAATGGTAATTTAGCTTCATAGAACCATCCTGATTACGTGCAATAATATCTTCATTCCAATATTTACTATTTGTGCCGATCTCTGTATAACCTAAAAACATTCCGAATATATAACCAAGGCTTCGAACATATTCAGAGTATTCCGACATTCTTTTATCACCATAATCTGGTCTTACAGTATCACAAAAAAATCCACACCTATTAGGAATTTCTTCGAAGCTCATCCATTGTTCACCATGATGCCATGTCATTATATGGTCTAAACCGTACTTCTTTAAAGTCCCCCAGTATCCCGGTCTCGATGCTCCCCCACCAGTCCAGTTACACACATATTTACTGGCAAGTTCAAGATATGGGGAAGGGGGGTTTGGTATATTAGGCAATACCTCTTGAAAATCAGGAGACACCGTAATAAACAAACGTTCAGCCAGATTATTATAACTACCATCGGTTTTTCTTTGATAACGCGTCCCTCCACTATAAATCGCTTCGTTATCTGAAATTAACTTGCTATCTCCATATAAAACAGAGCAATTTGAATTGTACCAATCGATTAAAGAAAGCACAAATAGTCCATCACCATAGACAACATGTGGGCCAGCAGCATACCTGCAATCCTGGCCGCTAATACCTAAATAGGGGACCTTTATTAACCTTAGATTATTTAGTCCTTTGACACGACCGACTTTAAACTCAATAGCTTTCCCGGAATCAGACTTAACATCTGCTATGAGTGATTTTCCTTTTATTTGCAAGGATAATGTATGTTGAATAACCTCATCTCCTATTTTCCACGCCCATTTGGTATACAATATTTCATTATCTAAAATTTGAGAAATTAATCTTGCTTTTATTTCCTCATTACCAGGGGCAATATCAGCGAACTGCTTTCCTATTACTATGCCACCTTCTAAGTTAGTATTAAAAGGTTTCTTATCTTTCCATGATACTTGAATATCTGACAAGGTCCCGTCTTTAGGAGCATATAGATATACCAGCCTGCCGTCATCACCCTCATAAATAAATTTATAGACTAGTTCTTCCTGCTCTACCTTATTTATATACCTTTTTGCGCAACCGGGTAAAATAGTATCCTCAGTCGTCGGGAATTTTCCACTCTTAACCAATTTGGGAATATCTAGTTTAGATTTTTCTTTATAAAATGACAATGAATCCAGATAGACTGTTTTTTTTAATGAACCTTTCTGCTGAGATTCCCCTCCTGTTCTTACAATAATACTAGTCAATTTTGCAGGGAAATCAATCTCCCCATTTTTATCTCCATCCCAGCTTTTAAATGTTTTGCCGCCTCCTTCTCCTCTCCATCTATGAGGCAAATACATTTTATGATATAAACGCCAATTTTCTCCAATTAAAGGGCTCATAATTACGTTATGAAATTCATTCCCTGCATCCTGCACAATTATTTCGATTTCCCCTTCCTTTCCATAATTTTTAGACAATTTCGAATAAACCCAAATTTCAACTGAATCAAAGCTATCCTGAATAGGTATAGGATGAGGAGGCAACAACTCAACATAACCACAATACTTCTCAAAAGTAATCTTACAAACAGAATTATCCCATATTCTTACCTCCCGAGAACGCCCAGCTCCTGCCTTTGCTCCATTATGGCAGAGGATCTTCCAACCTTCAAGATCTTCAAAATCCACAAGCTCTTTGTGCGAAGATACGTTTCTGCCTGCGGTAATAATATCATAAGGCCTCTCTCCTACATCCTCAGACTTACTTATTTTATTTTCAACAAAATCATTTTTATTTTTATTATTCGATCTTACCAATAGCGGACTAAAACTCCGAGCTTTTTTCGATATCATTACTTCATCAATAATACCATCAAACATTTGCATGCCTTTATATAATGACCCTATGTATAAATCCTGATCTGTTTCTTGTAATGTACGTATCTGGGCTAGTTGTCTTACGACTTCACCATTTTTATAAAGAGTGATATTTGTCCCATCAACCGTAGCCGCTACATGGGCCCATTCTCCAGCATTAATTATCGGCTTACCTATTGTGTGCTTACCTATTGAAAACACTTCCTGACTCTTACCCTCTTTGCCAAACATATAAAAGTCAAGTTTTCCATCCCAAATAGAAAGGCTATAATTAACTGTCTTTACCATGCAACTTCCATGATTTAATATATAATGACGGCCAGAGACATCATTTGGTTTTATCCAGGCTTCAACTGTCAGTTCTCCTGTGAGATCTAATGCATCATGATCATTTACCTTTATATATCCCTTACTATCTGGTTTAAACTCAATTGCTTTTCCAAACTTACCTTCTATCCATACGGGTTTTGGATTACCTTCCCAATGTCCATTTAGATTATTTGTTCCCGAATCTAGAATCTTGCTACCATTTCCCTCATCAAAGTGCCATAGAGCTACAGTATCCTTATCTGCTTTTGGAGCCTCTAATAATGGCATATCCTGAGCAAACACTAGATTAATATTAAAAACTACTGTTAAAACAATAATGCCAATCCCTCTAAAAACTACATTCCTTTTCTTCATAATCTCTCCTTCCAAATTTTTCCATATTTCAATTTATAACCATTTCTCCCGCACTATGACTGATGCCTGTAAAAATTCTTTAATATCAGCGTATTTTTCTACTGATACCTCTAACATAAAAACCCCATCATATCCTATATCCTGTAATGTTTTTATCACCTCCTCCCAGTTAATATTTCCCTCTCCAGGCATTAAATGAGAATCTTTTTGACCATCATTGTCGTGTACATGTAAAGCAAATACTCTGTCATTGCAAGAGTTCATTATTTCTTTTGTATATCCACACATATTTGTATGCCCGATATCTACGAGTACACCGAAACAGTCAGAGTCAAATGTATCTAATAACTCACGGATTTCTTCTATAGTATCTCCCAGATATGTTCTGTTTTCAGTACGTGGAGGCATTGTCTCAATAGCAACTTTAATATCTTTTGCCTCGCAGTACGTTATAATAGTTTCCAGACTCTTTTTGCAGTTCTCAAACCGTCTATCTCTGTTTTCTGCGATAGGAAAGGGAGTAGATAGATGAAAGGTAAGCATTGGCCTATCAAAATCCAAAAAAATGTCAACCCAGCTTTTTAAATGATTAATGGCATCCTTTCTTTGCACATTATCTATAGATGAAATATCTATTTTGTTTTCATATCCTGTCGCATGTATATGTGTTATTTTTACACCATGCTCTTTTAGTCTTGTTTTTAAACTAGTCATGTATCCATTATCTGTGTAGTAGCAATGTGGCAGCACCCTTTTTCCTATCTCTATATTTTTTATCCCATATTTAGCGACTAGTGGAATGCTATCTAGAAGGTCATTGTTCCACCACCATGCAGAGACACCAAATTTAAATATTTCTTTATCCATATTAGAACTTTTTAGTTTCAAAGTTACACTAGTGCTTTATCTTTCATAAGGTTATCCCGGAGTAAGTTAACATCAAGTTTTAAAGGTATTAGGTGGTTTTTTATACATAGACTAGCTGCTGTACCTGCTGCCTGCCCCATTGCCATACATACTGGCATAACTCTATATGAACCCATAGCTTCATATGTGCCTGAAATACATCTACCAGCTACAATGAGATTTTCTACTTTTTGAGGTATAAGAGAACGATAAGGTATTGTATAATAGGTGCCCTTTTTCAAAAAATGGTATTCAATCCCTTGCCCTTGAGGATTATGAATGTCTATGGGATATGCACATCTAGCTATAGCATCCTTGAAATGTCTAGCTTTCAAAAAATCATCCTTAGTTAACGTGTACTCTCCTCTGATTCTGCGTGTCTCTCTTATCCCCAGATTTACAGCCATATCTATAATATAGCTATTCCTAAAACCAGGTACATATTTGCGATAAAAATTGGCTATAAATAGGTTTTGATTTCTGGCCAACAAATAGGATTGAGTTAAAGAATCGTTATCTATACCATCCACACGGACTCTTGAAATATTTATAAATACTTGTCCTTTAATAGGAAGTTTGGAGACACCAGATTGAAATCTTAAGTTTTCAGCATTTTGAACAGGAAATTCTCCTCTTGCCAGAGCTTCTTTATATAACTGTTGAAATTTTTCCCATGAGACAGCTTTGTATTCATCAAAGTTTACATTGCCCATCCTAAAACAAAGCGTTCCCGCCTGTAACAATTTTCTATTTTGGGACCAACCCTTTCGGCATGGAACACCACTTAAAAAAGCAACATCTGCATCACCTGTAGCATCTATGAATATTTTTCCCTTAATAGCCTGAAAGCCTGATTTGTTCCAAACTATTATAGTGTCTATAGTTGATTCTTTTACTATTGCCTTACAAAAGACCGATTGGAACTTTTTGATAACTTCTGTTTCATTCAGTAATTTAAGAAGAACAGTTTGTAACATTTCTTTGTCAAAGGAAAGACCTACATCCTTTCTAAAATCACCCAACAAACCTCCAACTTGTCTCATGCGATTAACAATTTCTAAAGGAATCCCACCTATAACAAGATTGCCTTTGTTATCGTTGTATTGAAGAAAAAGTTGAACACCACCAACTGTTGCCATTCCACCAACAATTGCATATCGTTCAACCAAAACTACTTTAATCCCATTCCTGGCAGCAGCTATAGCTGCTGCGCACCCGGCTGGGCCACCACCTATTACCACGACGTCTGTGTTTAACACCACGGGAACTCTAGTATTCAAAGACACCAATTTATGACCTTTTTTTATGGAATAACCCACCAGCTACTCTCCGTATCTTCCTGAGTGTACCAATCAACGTGACCGTCGAAGAAAAGGAAATTTGCTCCATTGTTATGAACATAACTAACCTGACTACTATTGGCCATTCGATAGCGTGCAGCTCCTGCAGCCTCAAATCCTCCATCACTCACTGCAACTTTATCGCTGGGAATACTAATCCGGCCTAACCTAAACTGCTGATTTTGATTGGGCGAACAATCTGCATTACCGAGATAGGCATTGTAGGCATAATTGACATTGTATGTTCCGAAAGCTCCAAGGTCCTTATTGCTTTGACAAAATAACAATGATGGTACATTCTTTAGGTCTACCTTCACTCCGTACGGCTCTAAGCATCTATACCAGGTTGCACCAGACCAAGCCATTGGTACATAGTCATCCCAGTCTGATGCGTACATTATGAGCATCTGATGAACTTGTCTTAGATTACTGATGCATTTTGCACGTCTTGCCATCTCTCTTGCCTTGCTAAGTGCCGGGAGCAGCATACTGGCAAGCAAGCCGATAACTGCAATCACGACCAGGAGTTCTAAAAGCGTAAATCCGACACATCCAAACTTATCCCTCACCCATTTCATCATAATTTGTTCCCTCCTCTTTCTTTCGGAGACAATTATAGCATATAACGGACAACCTTAGTACAAAAGTGGTTTGTAATTTCTTGCATATTTTTTTATTAAAGTAGACTCTCGAACTACTAACTTAGTGTCAAGGGTAATATTTTCTGGCAGACTATCTTTATCTCCTCCCATACGCTTTAATAATAACTCGGCAGCAAGTCGACCTTGCTCATACTTGGGCTGATTTACTGTGGTAAGAGGAGGATTCAAAAGAGCCGCCACGTATATGTCGTCAAATCCAACCAGAGCTATATCCTTAGGTATTTCTTTCCCTCTCTCTTTTATAGCTATCATCGCACCTATAGCTATTACATCATTAGCAGTAAAAATAGCTGTTGGTGGTGCCTTCATTCTTAAAAATTTTTCTATTCCTCTATAACCACTCTCTTGAGTAAACCCATTCTCTAAAATAAGTTTTCTGTCTACTAATAAATTATGTTCAATTAAGGCTTTTCTATACCCTTCTTCTCGCTTTCTGCCAGTTATTATCTCAGACGTACCATTAATAAATCCTATCCGATTATGACCTAGTTCAATAAGATGAGAAGTAGCTACATAAGCACCTTCTAAGTCGTTAACAAAAATACGGTCTAATAGCAATCCATTTTCCTCTCGTTGGACTAAGACAATAGGGATATTTTCTTTCATAATTTCGTTAAGAACTTGAGTGGTTTTTTCATCCTCTTTCATCTCTGCACATATAAATATTATTCCATCTAATCGTCTTGACAAGAAAGTCCTTAGTATACTTTTCTCTTCTTCTGGATCATTGTAGCTATTACCTAAAATAATGTGATAAGCACTTTCTTTTACTCTGTCATAAACACCCTTAATAACAGGCGGATAGAAAAAATTAGAAATGTCAGAAATTAAAACTCCTATAATATGAGTCTTCTTTGTTATCAAAACTTGAGCAGTATAATCAGGAATATAATTTAGTTTCTTAGCTGCCCTTTCTATGCGACAGCGCGTATCTTTCTTTATATATCCTTTATTATTAAGACAGCGAGAAACTGTGCCACGAGAAACTTTTGCTTCTTTTGCTACATCGTAAATAGTTATCATATTCTATGAAATCGATTTTCTTATTTAGGGCTATTACACTGCATTTAATAAAAAAATAGCATATCTCTGAGATATTGTCAAGTATAAAATCGTTTTCATAAATATTAATACCAGCCATAATGCGAAAGTACTTCTTCAGCTTCTTTTTGAGATGAACAACGGGTGGAAATTAATAGGCCTTCTGGAGAAAGATTCTCCAGAACAAAATCAATTTCATGTGGTTCACATAAAACCATAATTGCCTTCTTTTTAGCCTGCATTTTCTTATAAATTGGTATCCACTTAACAATACCCTCTTTTCTAAATCCAGCTCCAGGAACCCACTCAATTGCATTAAGCCTTGTAATTTCAAGAAGCATATCCAGATGTTTCAAAGCATCTGGTCCATCAAGATGATAGACCGAATAATCCAGATAATTGATTTCGTTTAGTATTTCTTCTAAGAAAAACTCTTCATACATCTTGGTAGAAATAAGACATGTAAAATCGTTTTGAACAGGATACATCTTTCCTGGGGCCCAAATATCTATCCAAGAACATATTCCCTTTTGTTTCTCTCTTATAATCTGATAGCTTTCCTCATAAACTTTATGCCATGAGTTCCATAAAAGTTTCATAGCCTTTTTGACTCCATCAGGATTATCAATTAAATCTATACATAATTTCTCGGGGCCTCCCCTTAAAACTGCTAATGAATCCATACCAGCATGAAGGTCCGTTATGCCAACAAGGTAATTCCCATGGGAGCGTTCCAGAGCATAGGATGTAAACTCTTTTGTTTTCTGCCAATAGAAATTATCTTCTTTAATCTCAAGACCAGACAAATCAGAATAATCCTTTAGAACTGGCCTGTTCCAGTTTATCCAAGAAACAGGTTGATTAGAACCAAGTGGAGAAAATTCCAGGGTTGCACCCATATAAGCAGAGAAAACATCAGGACCAAAGTTTGTCCAATATTGGGGAAAAGCCAACCCGCCATAAAAGGTGTTTTGAATTTTTCGCTCTGCAAGTTTAATAACCTTCTCTTTATTAAGTCTATCTTTTGGACTTCCAATATACGTTTCATCTTGTTGATGCTTCTCGCGTGGAGCTTTTACCTCAAGAGCTGCTTTATCCAGAACCTCACAGTTCCACCACGCTATGTAATATTTTTTTATCTTTTCAAAATCTTTATTTATCATTTAAATCCCAATATTCTTAAACTGAGTCAAATATTTTTTGTTCTTACGAAGCATCTCGCTTACCATTTTTTTAATTTCTGCTAATGATAGGACAGCAGCTGTCAGCGGGTCATAGGCAATTGCCTGAAATAACAGTTTTGGGTCTCCGGTAAGTATCGCCTCAACAGCCATTTCTTCAACAGCAATACTTATATTGTTCAGTGCAGCAAGCTGTGGAGGAAGTTTGCCGACATGTACAGGATTAAAACCCCTTCTGTCCGCAAAAACAGGTACTTCTACACATGCCTCAGGCGGCAGATTGCTGATAATCCCGCTATTCGGGACATTGCCGTTAAACTGAAACGGCTCTCCACCCATATAGGCATTGATGATAGATGCAGCGTATTCGTGCCCTCTTTCCAGCTTAGCATGTTTTTTAAACCACTTTTCAACCTCATTCTTCCAGTTTTTTTCTCTTATCAGATAATGTTTCACCAAATATGCATATTCACCCGGATTCCAGCCTGTACCGTTAATACAATATTTCTTGATAAGATCCTGTCTTTTGCGAAACCACCAGTTATATTCGGAGTTATGTCCGCTGGATTCTGTAACGTAGTAATCGAGGTGCAGAAACATTTCATTGCGCACGATTTCTTCGTTATATATTTCCTTGTTTTTTGTTACTGCTTTGCGAATAAGAGGATATGCGTCTTTGCCGTCTTTTTTAAATTCAAGATACCATGCCTGATGGTTTATTCCCCCACAAAGATAGGTGATTTTTTCCATAGAGGTATTTATCCACTTTGCCAGCATCAGGGCTGTTCCCTGAACGCTATGACATAATCCTGTAACCTTGATAAATGTATTGGCTTGCATGGCTCTGCATAGCATTGCCATGGGATTTGTGTAGTTAAGTAAGATTGCATCAGGACAGAGACGCTCCATATCTTTACAAATATCAAGCATAGTCGGAATTGTGCGAGCTGCTCTGAAAATGCCGGATGGACCGCGTGTATCTCCTATGTTTATATCCACTCCATATTTCTTGGGAATCTCAATATCATGCCTCCAGATATCCACTCCGCCAGCCAAAATTGTACACAGTACCGCATCCGCGTTCCTTAAGGCTTTTTTCCTGTCCATAGTTGCTATAAGTTTTGCTGGATATTTTCCCGCGTCTATTATGCGTTGTACAGCTTTTCTGGCAAAGTCCAGGCGTTCCTTATCAATATCCATTAAAACCAATGTGGAATCCTTAAGGATAGGGAATGTTAAAATATCTCTTACCAGACCGCGTGTAAATCCAAGACTTCCTGCCCCAATAAAAACTATTCTTGCCATGCCACAACTCCTCTTTTATTATTATAGAATAATTATGATATTTCCTGTATAATAGAATATAATAAGTGGCTATGATCGTAAATAGTAAAGTTGTGATAAATAATAGCATTTTCGTGATATGGAAAATGATGGGTTAATGAATAACCAATTATTATGCCGTCTTCTTTTTACGGGGCGTGCGATTCAGTCAACCACCCGTTATGACTGGCATGGATTAAAGAGAAGAGATCAACCATGCTGTATCATGCAGTATACGATCTCAGGGAAAGGGCTTTATGAGGATCCAATCGGCTCATTTTCTGTCCCAACAGAACATGCAATGTTATTATCCGTTCCCGAAGAGCATAGGTACCGGTTCCCTGGAGGGAAAATACCATGGGAATTTATATGGATTGCGTTTACAGGAGAATGTGCACACAAGATATGGAATTCTATAAGAGAAAAATTCGGTTCTATAGTTTATTTCCCAAAAACAAGTGACCCGATAAAGATTTTATACAATATACACGAAAAATACCAGAAGCACCGTATTTTTAATAGATACACTTCTTCAGAGCTTGTTTACCAGCTTCTAATGTCAGTATTAAGGTTCTTGAACGAGCCGTCTGTTCGGAAAAGTCAGAAAATGGCTATCAATAATGCAGCAGGCTTTATAGCAGAACATTATATGGAACCGATTGGTGTGGAACAGATAGCAGCACGTTTTGATTATTCAAGAGAACATTTCAGTCGTATATTCAAGAAATATTGTGGGATTTCTCCTTTTGAGTATCTTCAAAAAAACAGGATTCAGGAGGCGATTTATTTATTAAGAACAGGCACATTAAGTGTTAAAGAGATTGCGAAAAAAGCTGGTTTTGATTCAGCAAGTTACTTCTGCAGAGTCTTTAGAAAAACTATCAGAATTTCCCCTGCCCAATATCGCAGGCAGAAGAATTTTATTATATCAGATATTTAAAATATCTTTTATTTTATCCAGAGAAAGGTTGTCTGTTTTAACAATCTTTGCATTCTCACCTCTTGGTCCCCAGATATTTGGATCTGTCTTGCTAAAAAGCGCTACTGTTTTAATGCCAACTGCTGCAGCAAGATGAGTAATGCCTGAATCATTTCCTATGTACCAGTTACATCTGGCAATTAATGAAGCTAGGTTAACCAGTTCAATATGTTTAGCAATAACAAACTTTTCATCAAGCAGAAGGTTTTTGCATTCTCCTATAATTTGTTCATCTGCCTCTCCACAGATAATTAAAACTTTACCATGTTTATCCATCCACCAGTTTATTACGTTTGCAAAGTTCTGAACATCCCAGCATTTTTTTAGAGAACCACTACCAGGATGAACAGCTAACACTTTATCCACCAATTTATTATCAGCAAAAAAACTGTTTGCCCAGTCCTTGTGTTCATCTTTTAAGAATATTTGTGGACGATTAATATCAATTTTTATTCCGAGGTTTTTTACAGGGATTAATAGATAATCTATGATATGCTGTTTTGTTTGAGTATCAGGAAAAGACGCATGAAAAATAATTTTCTTTTTGTTCACTCTTTCTAAATTTTCCTGAAAGATGCCCTCTTTATCAGGGAGGTAGGATAATATCAAATCAAAAGATTTAAAATAATCTTTCATTATGCTAACGTTACCTCCCTGCAGGAAAAATTGACTTATAGCAGCCTGATCTATAGAATATGCAGAATTTGCATAAAACTTATTTTCTACCAGTTTAAAAAATCTGAGATGCGTCATTACTTCAATATAGGAGTTTGAGTAGCATTTTCGGAGAGCATATATGGCAGGTAAAGTCAATATAAAATCCCCAATCCCTCCGCCTCTTATGATGAGGATACGGTCAGAATTCATATTTTTTAACCGTCTTTTCTCCAAACCCTCTTCAATAAATCGGCAAAAGAAGTAATTATTTCTCTTGCATCTTCTTTTATAAGGAAATTTGGGTCTCCACCTGCTATAGATTCCCAACCTGTTCCTATTAGGAAGTCTTTATACTTTGAGACGATAGTATTTGTTTTTGCATCCTTTAATTTTATTTCCAGCAAAATTTTTGTTTTGCCAAAACCCAGAAAACCAAGATGAGATCTCCATGACTGGTTTCCATAATCAACTGTGAAATTGGATGTAACTTTTAACACATCAGGTTTGTTTAGCACATTTTTATCGTATGTAACACGTTTGAAAAGACCGGCTCTCTCAAAAACTATACCAATTTGGCCTTTTATATATTTCTGAATTATTTGATCGTCTGCTGTTAGGTTTTTACCGTTTTTTTCTGGCCTCTGTATATATGCTATTTCATAATTTTTAAGCTTAACGCGTGGATTTATATAGAATTTTGCATCTGGCTTATAGGAATTTCTGATGAGACATCTTTGCGTGGAACATCCAGAGATAAATACGGCAGGCAATAAAAGACACAGACAAAGAAGAAAAATCCTAAATCTGAAATTTATCATTTTATTTTAACCAGTACTCTCCTTGTTCTTGGTCCATCAAATTCGCAGAAATAGATAGATTGCCATGTCCCAAGCACAAGGTGCCCATTATCTACAAAAACTGTTTTGTTGCAGCCTACCATACTTGACTTTATATGAGCTGGAGAATTGCCCTCCATATGGTGATATTTGCCTTCATAAGGGACACATCTGTCCAGCCCGTATTCTAGATCCCTCAGAACATCTGGATCAGCTCCCTCGTTTATAGTAACACCAGCTGTAGTATGAGGAATAAATATATGACAGAGCCCACTACTTATTCCAGATTCTTTAACTTTATTTTCAATATCTGAAGTGATATTAATAAATTCCTCTCTTTTATGGCTCTTAACAGACAATTCAAAAATCATAAAATCAACATAACACACAAGTAATTGTTTTTGCAAATTCTTTGCAGCATTGGTAGAATTGCGAATATGGATACAGTCTTAAGTTCCTTAAATCCTGCTCAAAAAGAAGCTGTTATATATCATAATGCTCCGCTTCTTATACTGGCTGGGGCCGGCAGCGGCAAGACACGCGTACTGACTCATAGGATTGCATACTTTATTAAGAAAGGTGTAAGTCCCTCTACCATGATAGCAGTAACATTTACAAATAAGGCTGCAGAGGAGATGCGGAAACGTATCAGCTCTCTTGTATCCGAATCTTTTAAAAGGGAACTGTGGATAGGCACATTCCACTCTGTTTGTCTTAGAATTCTGAAGAGCGAAAAGATAGTGCCGGATTTCATAATATATGATGAAGCAGACCAAACTAATCTCATAAAGGAATGCATTAAAAGATTGAATTTAAGCGATAAACAATTTCGACCTAAAGTCGTTCTGGAAAAGATAAGCAGAGCAAAGGATGCACTTCTTGATATTGATGAATACAGCGAATTTTGCGGGAATTTTTATGAGAAAAAAGTTGCTGATATTTACAAAGAATATCAAATACGCCTTAAAGAAATAAAAGCACTTGATTTTGGGGATCTTATAATGAACACAGTTAAGATATTTAATGACTTTCCTGATATTCTGGATAAGTATCGTGGTAAATTCAGGCATATTTTTGTTGATGAATATCAGGATACAAACCATGCTCAATATGAACTAATTCGGCTTCTTGCTGTTGGATGCGCAAGTATATCTGTTGTAGGAGATCCTGATCAATCAATATATAAATGGCGAGGAGCAGATATTTCTAATATCATGAATTTTGAAAGGGATTTTGCAGGAGCTAAGATAATAAAGCTTGAGGAGAATTATCGTTCAACACAGGCAATTTTATCTGCAGCAAATAGTGTGATTAAAAATAACACAAATAGAAAAGAAAAAAGTTTGTGGACTCGTAATCTTGAAGGAGCTAATCCAATATATTATCAAGCGTATGATGAAATCGAAGAAGCGAAGTTTATCTCAGAACAAATAAAAAATTTGCTTATAAACAATAAAACCTATAAGAATATTGCAATATTCTATCGTGTACATGCATTATCAAGACTGCTTGAAGATAGTTTTAGACGCGAAGGGATACCATATAAGATAGTGGGAGGAGTAAGATTTTATGATAGAAAAGAAGTTAAGGATATACTTGGATATTTGAGAGTAATTTCAAGCCCGGACGATTTGGTCAATATAAGAAGAATTATCAATCTGCCTCCAAGAGGTATTGGAGATACAACGTTAAAAAAGCTGGAGAAGTCTGCGAAAGAAAAGAAGCTACCCCTATTCAGCATCTTGGATAAGATTGCTAACGTTTCTGATTTAACTTCAGGAACAAAGAACAAGATAAAATTTTTTGCGAATATTATTAAAAAATATCAGACTTTTAAAGGAAGTATCACTAAAATGGCAAAAGATCTAATAGCAGAGATAAATTATACAGGTTATCTTCATAGTACAGACCCAGGCACTGCACATGAAAGAGAGGAGAACGTCTTTGGAGTTGTTTCTGCAATTGCAGAATATGAGGAAAAAGCACAGAATCCACTGCTTAGAGATTTTTTAGATCAGGTTGCACTTTTCTCTAATGTTGATAACTGGGATTCTGAAAGTAATGCAATTACATTAATGACTGTTCATGGCGCTAAAGGATTGGAATTTCCAGTTTGTTTTATGGCAGGTATGGAAGAGGATATTTTCCCGCACATAAATTCCTCTATTGAGATAAGTGACCTTGAAGAAGAAAGACGTCTTTGCTATGTAGGTATGACAAGAGCAAAGGAAAAGCTGTATCTCTCGTCAGCTTTAAGAAGAAGGCTTCATGGCACATGGAGAAATACCATAACGTCAAGATTTATAGATGAAATTCCCGATAGTTTATTGTTTAAGACGTATAAAAGAACTGAGTTAAATAATTCCATAGACAATAGTCTAAGATATGAAAGCTTAGAGGATGATGCGTGTGCATACAAGGTTGGACAGAGAATTATACATCCAAAATGGGGACAGGGGACAGTTGTCAGTAAAACAGGGCATGGAGATAGGACAAAGCTTACAGTTCATTTCTGGAAGGAAAATATTAGAAAAACCTTATTAGTTAAATATGCGAATTTGAGGAATATGTAGTTTTATTCTTCAAACTCCAGGATGTTATAATCTTCGTAAAGATTGAACGCCTGTCTGGAAAGTTTTGCACTGCTCGATAATTCTTTATCTTCCAGATATACTGAATAGTCATATCTGCATAATGCAAAAAGCCACTTATCACCAGCTTTTGGATTTTTATCTATAGTTTCTCTAAATGC
Source organism: bacterium (assembly GCA_018812485.1). NCBI lineage: Bacteria > bacterium. The sequence continues at coordinate 58,713 of JAHJDO010000033.1, forward strand.
GTCGAAAGGAATTGCCACCTCAGCTGTCCAGCCTGCATCTTTATCCTTCCAGGTATTCAATGTCCCATAGACTCGAACCGCACTCTTTAGTCCTGACTCATAAGATTTTGTCCCATCACAAAAAGGTCTGCCCCTGCTCGGATAAAATATATCCAATAAGATATTCTTAGGACTCAGTTCAAACTCGTACAGATGACGCTTGTCTTTACTTGGCTTGAGAAATATTTCTAACACATCTTCACTCCATAGATTACCGTCATGTTCTTCTATCGTTGCCCAGATATCTTTATCCTTTGCTTCTAATGCAACATACAGGTTGTTTTTGTCCCATAATAGCATGCCGCTTGTTGGGAAAAACGGCTTATTATAAGTCTGCTTCTCATCTCCTTTGTTTAAATGATAAAATCTGATTTTTTTTGCTTTTTCCCAGCAGAGCTCATTAAAAACTCCATCCAGTTTTATTGTCTCATCGGTATAATGACATATATACTTTCGGACATATTTCTCGGCCTCAGGTTCCGAATCCTGCTTAAAGAAACTCCATCCTGTAAGAAAACAAGACAAGGTAAGGATTAATGACGTTATTAACATTTTTCTTTTCATCTGACAAACCTCCTTATATTTTCCCTTGCATTTTAGTAGTTACTTTCTATTTTTGCAATTTATTTTCTCATAAATCTCCAAGATACGCTTTGCATTGTGTTTCCAGGTATAGTAATTTACTATTTTTCGTCTTGCATTAGAACCTAATTTTCCCCTAAGAATAGTATTTTTAGCAAGTTTTATAATATTGGTCAGGAGTTCTTCTTTATCCTCAGGCTTGATTAATAATATTTCTTTTTCATTTTCAAAGAATCTATTCATTTGGCCTTGTGCCGGGGCAATAGTAGGTTTAGCCATTGCCATATATTCAAAAATTTTAACGGGAGAGCTGTAAATACTCATATTGGGAAGAACTGTTATATCCATTGCTGCAATATATGTGGGTATATCGTTATGTGAAACAGCGCCAGTAAAAGTAACAATATTCTCTAATTTGTTACTTTTAACAAATTTTTTTAATTTGTGTTCTTCGAATCCCTCTCCGACTATAAGGAAGTGAATATCTGGTATTTGCTGTTTGCATTTTGCTGCTACATCAAGAAGTAGAGAGAGACCCTGCCTTTTGCTGAGACTTCCAACAAATCCCACAATTTGTTTTTTCTCAAGTTTGTATTTTTTTCTAATGGGAATCCCGGATATCTTCGGATTGAATTTTTCGGAATCTACACCATCAGGGACTTCAAAAACCTTGTTTTTATCTACCCCTTTTCTGATAACATAGTCTCTAAGATTATCTGTCGTTATAATTATTGCCCCAGCGCTTCTGAATATATTATTTTCTACGTATCTGGCTAAAGGTCTGAAATTCAATCTCCGCTTAGGACCCCGCAAAAGCGCTGCATTAACCTCTAACATAAATGGTATGTTAAATTTTTGAGCTAACTTCATGCCTGCGCTTCCATAAAGCTCATATCGTTCATAGATTAAATCTGGCTTTGCATTGTTAAATAGGATCATGGCTTTTTTGTAGAGCTTGCCGCTCGTAATTGCCATTCTTAGATCAGAACCCAATTTCTTTGATGTAAATGGGGATACTTCGTGAATCGCATATTGCCCATTTTCATGGTTTTCTGCGCCCTTATTTGTTGCGATTACAGATACTTCGTGATTTAATTTAATTAGCGCATTAATAACTTCGCGTATATGAATAGAAGCCCCCTTTACTCCCATTATTGGAATTTGGCTGTCTTCACAGAGGTATGCTATTTTCATATAATCAGAACCTGTTTATTTGAAACCTGCCTTCATCTATCATTCGAGCAAGTTTTTTCTTCACTAAATACTTTATCCATTTTCTCGTAACAGGGATTATGGCTACTAATCCAATAAAGTCTGTAATTAAGCCGGGGGTGAGCAAGAGAAGTCCTCCTGCTAGTATCATTATTCCATCCAGAATTTCTTCCTTTGGCATAATACCAACAGAAAGCTGATTTTGAACCTCTCTAATTACTGCTAATCCCTGCCATCTTGCAAGTGAAGCGCCAAAAATACCCGTTGTAACAACAATTAAAATTGTATTTAAGAGGCCAATGTGACGGCCGATTTTTATTAGCAGAACCAGCTCTGTCATTGGAAGAAGCGTAAAGAGCAAAAGCAGGTAAAAGAACATAGCTAGTTAGAACAGCAATTCATTTTTTATAGCTTTTAAAGTATTCATCTCTGACATAGTTGCGGATTTTCAGGCGGTCTTCATACAGAACAGATATAAATTCTATTCCGCATACATCTCTTTTTAAGTCTATCCACACAACTCTGCCAACAGTGTTAATCTCTTCCTTATTTTCGCCATGAATTGAAATTATTAGTTTCAACTCCGTTCCTTCTTTTATGTTTGCCTTTAAAAGTTCTTTTAAATCCTCGTCTTCCAGGCATAGTCCTCCTTCACAGATATCTTTTGTATGCCCATTATATTCTAATTCAACAGAATCTAACAGGCCATATTGAACAGGAAGTTCTTTATCAAGCTTGACAATCCCGTATTTTACACTAAACGCTTTCTCAAGCCTGACATACCTTCTTTTGTCTTCATGTCTCCGTTTCCTGAAAAACATATCACTACTCCCTTTTATTTGGATTACCACTATTAAGTGTAAAAATCATACAAATTCTCTGTTTTTTCAACCATTCTGTCAATACTAAAGTTTAACACTCTTTTCTCTGCTTCTTCTCCCATCTTTTTTGCCAGTTCTTGATTATTAATCAGATTGAGACTATATAAAGCCAGGTCTTCAGGAGATTGAGGCGGGATGATAAATCCTGTTTCTCCATGTTTTACAACTTCACTATTACCTCCAACGTCTGTTACAACAACAGGTTTTCCAGCAGCCATGGATTCTAGAATTGTTATTGAGAATCCCTCTCTTAAAGAAGTCAGAACAGATATATCTGACATTGCAAGAATTTGTGGAATGTCCTCTCTCAAACCTGCAAATATTACATTTTTGCTAATCTCCAAATCCTCTGACATACTTCTTAACTGCTTCTTCAGTGGGCCATCACCTACAATTAAAAATTTTACATTTAGGTTTTTCTTTCCTATTATTTGGGCTGCTTTTAAAAAGCAAACGTGTCCTTTCTGTTGATGCAAGCGTCCTATTGTAGTTATAACTTTATCATCTGATTTTATCCCAAATTCTTCCCTTTTTTTGTTTATATTCACATAAGTTTGAAATTTTGGAATATCAACTCCATTATAAATTGTAATAATTTTATCTTCAGATATTCCTATTTTTTTAACATAAAAATCTTTGACTGCCTCAGACACAGCAATAATTTTATTTGTAATTCCTGCTAATACTCTGTCACTCAATCTCTGAGGAAATTTCTTCCATGAATCAATATTGTGTTCATTAGCTATTATTACTGGTACTACTGCTAATTTGGCAGCTATTCTTCCTGCAAGGTTTGCTCTATATAGATGAGTATGTACAATATCTATTTTCATCCTTCTGATAAGAGCAGCAAGTCTTACTATTCCTCCTATATATCTTCCATCAAAATCTAGTCGTGCTCTCATTCTAAATTTTATAATAGGGATACCTAAAGATTCTATATCATTTGCCAATTTATCTCGTCTAAAAAGACAACATACATAAACTTTATATTTTGTTTTATCTAATCTTGGAAGTACGGATGTCAGTGTTCTTTCAACGCCACCCATTTCAAGAGAAGGGACTATGCGGAGAATTCTAACTAGCTTTTTCATAGCAGCGTTATTGTATAGACAAGTACTAATTTGGTCAAGCTAAGTGACAAACTGAAGCGAAAATGGGTATCGATAAAAGAATGCAGTGCGAAATTTAAGAAGAGGTTTTTATTTCATCAATAAATCGAGAAAGAGCGGTTTCTGTTTCCTTATCGTTTGAGATAAATTGTATCCCAATATTGTAATCTTCTTTTTTCTGTAAGCGCCAGACTGTCTGTCCATTTATTTCTAAATATTTTTTGACATCCAACAAAGGAATTCTCACTTTAAGTTTTATATCTTCTTTTATTCTGGAGTCGTTTGTATCCTTATGCTTTGGTAGCGTTATACAGATCCCGCCAAGACTTATATCTTTTGTATAGCCATAGTATACAATCAGATGTTTTTCTGAATCTTTTTGCAATCTTAACTCAACGGCTTCACCAACAGCATATCGCGGATATTTCCTTCGCTCTTGTTCTATGTGTTTATTCATATCGCTTCTTTCCGCAGGAGGTTTTTCCTCCATAGCAATTAGTTTTATTATGTCTTCTGAAGACGTAGCATTCATCAAAGCATCCCTGAAAGCTTTATTTCTAAGAAGGCGGGATATTCTGGCTAGAGTTTTCAAGTGCGGACAAATTTCTCTGCTTGGAGAAATGATCATAAAGAAAAGATTTACAGGCTCATTATCGATTGCATCAAAACTTATGCCTTTTTTTGATCTTCCAAAAACGATAATTTTTTCTTTAATAGAAGATGTTTCTGCATGCGGAATAGCAACCCCATTTCCTATTGCAGTGCTGCCGCGCGCTTCTCTCTCTAAAACGGCTTTATGCAGTGCATTTTCTGAATTGGCAAGCCCCTTTTTTATGATTGGAGATATTAACTCTTTGATTACGTCTTCTTTTTTATCAGACAAGAGATCAAGAAGAACTAACTCTTTTCGCATGAAATCAGAAAGACTCATCCGTTCTCCAGCTTTCTTGTGTCACGTATGTATTCTAATTTTATAAGAAGATATAAACAATGGGGATTCTGCGGGTGGATAATGGGTATATAAAATACCCGCTAAATGGTTTGGAGGAAGGAAGTTAAGTTGATATCTTTTTTGTGTATTCCCATTTTGCGTCTGATATTTTTGCGGTGTTTTTCAACTGTCTGGTAAGAAATATTTAAAAGCCCGGAAATCTCTTTACTTGTGAGCTTGCCCTTTATCATATTGCAGATTTCAATTTCCCTGGGAGTTAGATTAAGTCTTTTCCCTCTTATTTTACGGCCAAACGAAGACACCAATTCCCCTAAATGGTTTTTTAATAAATCAACATATTTACCGGCAGTCTTCTCTAATTCAAGCTTTTCTAAAATTGGAAACAATAATTCACTTACATTAGCCGCTATATTATCTTTCATCTTTTTCTTTTCCACTTCAATCTGCGCTATGATTTCGCTGAGCGCAATGTTTTTTTGCTCCAAAGCCGATTTTTGTCTCTGCAATTTTGCTGCCGTCTCTTTCAACATCTTCTCTGTCCTCTTACGCTCGGTGATGTCCCAAGAAATACCCAATAGCCCAACGATGTTGTCCCGTTCATCCCTAGCAGGACACTTGACTGTGTATTCAATGAATTCTTTTTCATTTATGACACGTTTATCTTCTATTTCTTCTGTTTTTCCGGATTTGATAATCCTTTCATCATCTGCTCTATATTTCTCAGCCAGTTCCTTTGGAAAGAAATCATAATCTGTTTTTCCTGCGATTTCTTCACGCCTGATTTTTTTGTCTCGTACAAAGCTTTCGTTACAAGAGACAAAAACCAAATTGCTGTCCAATAAAAATACCTTCTGAGGAAGATTCTCAAGAAGTGTTTTGTACTTGTTTTTACTATTACGCAGCTCCTCCTCTGTGAGTTTGCGTTCAGTGATTTCCTTTTCAAGTTCTGCTGTACGACTATCGACCATGTCTTCCAGATGATCGCGGTACTTTTTTAATTCCTTCTCTATCCTCTTGCGCCCTGTAATATCTCTGACTGTCGCCTGCAGGAAAGTTTTTTCTCCGATACTTATTCTTGTCAGCAAAACGGTGGAAAAGAAGTCCTCGCCATTCAGCTTTTTGTGCGTCCACTCAAAAAAGTTTGATCCTTTTTCCATTGCTATGTTAATCATTTTTTTTGCTTTACTTATGGAGGATTGTCCGTCCGGCTGAAACTCTGGAGAGTACTTCCACGGAGGCGCAGAAACAAACGTTTCTTCATCTTTCACGCCGAACAGTTCAAGCGTGGCAGCATTTCCTGAAGTAAAATTCCAGGACGGCGGAGCAAGTGTCATTATTGCGTCACGTGAAGTTTCAAATAAGAGCCGATATCTTTCCTCACTTTCATCCAATTGCTTTCTCGTCTTCCTTTGCTTGCTAATATCCCAGAAGATACCCAATATTCCTACGATATTGCCTCCTTTATCATCCCTAACAGGTGTTTTGATTGTATGAACAAATACTTTTCGTCCATCCAGAAGATACTCTTCTTCAATATCTTCTGCTATTCCGGATTTTATAATTCTTTTATCGTCTATCCTGTATTTTTCGGCTAATTTCTTAGAGTAAAAATCGTGATCCGTCTTTCCGACGATTTCTGAAACTTTAATCTTTAAGTCCCTGGCATAATTCTCGTTGCAGTAGATATAAACTGAGTTTTTATCTTTAAGAAATATTTTTTGCGGAAGATTCTCAAGGAGCGTTCTATACATGTTTTCGCTTTCCTGCAGAGCTTTCTCCGCACTTTTTAATTTGGATATATTCGTCATCGATACACCTTCGCTGTCAGCTGTGCAAGTCTGGTTTCTGAAAATTCATTTATGATAACTTGTTTTCCTTTTCTTGCCATTTCTAAGAATTTGTGTCTATTATTTATCACATCAAGAATAGCATTGGCTAAAGCTTCTGGATTATGAGGCGAAACTAAAATGCCTGTAACTCCATCCTGGATTATCTCGGGAATTCCGCCTACATTAGTTGAAACAACAGGTTTTTCCATAATAAGTGCTTCCTTGATTACAGCAGGAGATCCTTCAACAGAAGAAGAAAGCACAAATATATCAATTTCTGAGAGGATTCGGGGGATATCTTCTCTTTTACCTGCGAATATAACGTAATTACTTAATTCCATTTTTTGAACCATGCTTTTAAGTTCCGATTCCAGAATTCCATCTCCAACAATCAGTAATTTAATATTCCTAACTCTTTTAATAATAATCTTTAGTGCCTCAAACATATTCGGATAGTCTTTATGTTCCCTCAATCTGCCTATCATGCCTAGAACTACTGTATCAGAAGCAATACTAAACTCCTTGCGTATAGCTTCTCCACTAAAGTTGTCATTGAATTTTTTTACATCTATAGAACTATGAATAGTAATGATTTTATTCTTGAAAATGTTATTTTCATCAATTAGCTGTCTTTTTATTACTTCAGCCACTGCTATTATTCTATCTGTCCATTCTTTATAAAGTTTATTGTTTATCCAGTTGTTTTTTATTCTTGTGAAATTATGGCGTGTGCGGATAATTTTGCATTGACCGGACAAACCAAATAATCTAACAGCCAAGACACCAATCCAGTGGTCTGATGAACGGTGTGTGTGCAAGATATCAACTTTATGAGTTTTTAGAAACCTTGACAGTTTCCATATAACTACCGGGTTAAATTTCCATTTGCCTATTTTAAGAGACAATAACGGGATATTATACGAACCTGCTTTTTTACATAATGGGCTTGACGGAGACACAGCTAGAATTATTTTAAACTGATCACTGTTAAGCAATCTGCTGATTGAGAATATTCTCTGCTCTATCCCGCTCCAAACCTCACCTGCGTTTATGTGTAAGATAGTTCGCACTATATCTCAAGTTCCTTCTTAAATGCCTTCTTAATGTATTCAAAATATAACTCTTTATTCTCACTATTCTCTGGCAGGGTCTCGTTTGTAATAGCTTCAAGTATCTTATGTTTCATTTTCCCTATTAAAGGAGATGGGGAAAGATTAAATTTATCCATTAACTCATCTCCGGTGATTGGAAATTTGGATTCTTTTGCTGAAATCAGCTCCTCACATCTCCCCTCAAGCTCAGATAATTCTTCCAGCTTTTTTCGAACCCTCTCCTTCTTGTATGATGTTATATCTGCCTTAGAAATACTGAGAATATCTGAGAGCTTATCCCCCATCTTGGTTGCAAACCGTCTCACTGCGGTGTCTGTCCATAGAGAAGTATAAAGATTTGCTCTCATATGTTTCCTGATTAAAAAGCATATGTGCTTGCGATCCTGATTGGAGAATCTGAGTCTTGTAAGGATTCCCCATGCCATCTTAGCGCCTAAATCTTCATGCCTATAAAAATGCACATTTTTCTCATCTATTGTTCTTACGTATGGTTTCGCTATGTCGTGAAGCAGTGCAGTCCATCTGATTTTCTCATCTAAAGGGCAATTTTTAACAACTTTTACTGTATGCATCCATACGTCCTTATGATGAAGCTGGCTATCTTCATGCAGGTTCTTCAGAGGAACAAGTTCTGGTATGAAGTAGTTAATCACTTCGTTTTTCATCAAATTTTCCAGCGCTAGTTCCAAATGATTTCCAAGTAATAGCTTAGTCATTTCATCTCTTATTCTTTCACTCGAGAGGTTCAGCAGTCTGTAAGCGTTCTTTTTTAAGGATGAGCGAGTCTTCTCTTCAATCTCAAATCCTAATTGAGATTGGAACCTTAATGCTCTTAGAATTCTCAGAGAATCATCTGCAAATGCAGTGTCTGGATTCTTAGGTGTTCTGATTAATTTTTGCTCTAAATCTTCCCTTCCTTTAAAAGGATCAATTATTTTTGAGTCAGCAGCGCCTATCGCTATCGTATTTATTGTAAAATCCCTGCGCTCTAAGTCCTCCATTATATTGCTTCCAAAATCCACATCCGGTTTTCTGCTAATACCTCTGTATATCTCTTTTTTCCTGAATGTTGTAATATGCAATTCAACTTTGTCTATGAATGCGCCGACTGTTCCAAAATTTATGCCGACAGGATATGTTTTTATCCTGCTATTTCGTAGAATTTTGATAATTTCAGAAGGTGTTGCAGAGGTAGCAAAATCGTAATCATTGAGAGGCTTTTCCATTAACAGATCGCGCACTGAGCCCCCAACAAGATATACGGATTTCCCTGCCTGGCTGAAGATTCTAAAAATACTCTGTATTATTCTATTTTCTATTTTTAGCATTACTTTGTCTTTATATATTCCATAATAGGAGTCATCATCTTTAACGGCAAATTTAACAACCGCTGAAACAATCCTAATGTCATGTCTTCCAGTAATTCATGCTGAACCACTGTTGCCTTTAAATGTCCGCCTTTACTCCTTTTTAATCTGACATAGAAAGCAAGTAAGTTCCCATCCTCTCCTGTTATAATATAACCCAAAATTGGTATTTTATTCAACACCTCATCAACAATCTGCATCAGCTCAATTCCAAAAATCATATCTGTTGACTCTTTAACCATATCAATATCGCCTTTGCCTGAAATTCTCATTCTCTCGCCGTCAATATATAGACTTTCTACATTAATTACTCCAGAATTTATTACTGCTTTAGCCGTGGCTGTACTATATTTTATTCCCTCCTCATCCATTTTAGGCAGTCTTAATTTTATTACATCATACATATTAATAAGAGTGAACATTCTAACGAATATATGTTGTTTAGTTAAATATCCATTATTTAATATTATATCTAAATTTCCGTTCAGGTTCTTTTTTATTTCATCAATAGACTTGCCACGGCTTCTTATATTTCCCTCGCAGTTCAGCACTCCACTAAATGTAAGATTTTTAATGCCAAACTTTGGAGCCAGTTTTTGGATATCAACATTTTTTATTTTGTATATTGAATCAAATTCAATGCCATATGGGGAAGAAAAATTAAGTTTACCTGAAAGCTCAGCTTCCCCCTCTGCTAGTTTTAATTTTATCCTATGGATATGCAGTATCCTGTCTTTTATATAGAGTGGCAGATGTGGCGTAACGATTTTTATGTCATCATATATGCCCTTTTCTATTTCAAAGCTTGTCATGTTATTCTCCAAGATAACTTTACCTGTAAAATCAATAGGAATGGCAGGGGTTGAATTTTTGATTGAGACATTTGCAGAGTGAAGATCAAATCCTATCTGTACTCTCTCAACATGAACTCTATTCTGCGAAATTTTATTAACAACTCTCTTAATATACAAGCTTCCGATCACTCCAATCAGTCTGTAACATATAAATAGGATAATGAAGATAAAAAATACAATATAAAGAGCTTTCTTAAATTTGGGCATTTCGATTCTTTCTTGCGGTTTATTTATTTATATACTTAAGGGTAATGGAGAAAACAAATTTCAACATGTTTGTATTATTCTTTACAGGTATTCTTCGCAGCTCAAATATGGTTTCAGTTGTATGATTCATACCTCTTTTTGTTGTGCATGCTCCTTTGTACCCGGCTTGAGCAAGAAAATTCTTTGTATTTTCATTGTAATCTCCGTATGGATAGCAAAAGTATTTTACCGGCTGGGACAGATTTTCTTCAATAATTTGTTTTGATTTTGTTATTTCGTCCCATGCATCCTCATCTGTTAATCCAGTCATACGTTTGTGTGTACATGAATGAGACCCGAAACTAAATCCAAATGCCATCATCTTCTTTGCATTTTCCCATGACATAAATTTCTCTGGAACCTTTTCTTTGCTTTCATCAAAAGCCATAGTTTTGCCAACTGCATCTGTTGTTAAGAAAACCGTACCTGTAAAGCCCAGATTTTTCATAATGGGAAATGCGTATGTATAATTGTCAAGATAGCCATCATCAAAGGTTATTACGACAGGTTTTTGAGGAAACTCTTTATTTCTTTTAGTGCTCGCAATGACCTCATCAAGTGAAACAGTCATATAGTTCCATTTTTTAAGAAGATTCATCTGTTTTTCAAAATCCTCCGGTCTTACGTACAGGCATTGTTCTGTGGCTTTAGGATTGGGATAATTAATTTTATGATAGAAAAGGATTGGTATCCTACTCATAGGTCATTCCTCCATGCTATTATTATTCCAGAATTTGTTTTTTAATATTTCTGCAAGTTTTTCTCCAGCAACACGTATGGAGTATTTTTCTTCAACAGTTTTTCTTCCGTTTATAGCTATTTGTTCCTTAAGTTGGTTGTTCTCAATTAAACTCCTGAGTTTAGTTTCCCATTCATCAGGGGTTCTTGCCAGAAGTCCATCTTTTCCGTCTTTTATAAAATACTTATTTTCACCTATATTACTGCATACAGCAGCAATACCTGTAGACATATACTCCAGGGCTTTAAGGCCGCATTTCCCCTTATTCCATTCATTATCCAGTAAAGGATACACCCCTACATCGAATGTTATCAATTCAGAGGGTATCTCATCAGGTTCCATCCAATCGATCATCTCAACTTTTAAATGTTCACATTCTCCATAAGCTTCCTTTAGTTTATGGCAGTCTTTAGTGCCTATTATCTCAAACATTATATTATGGGTTCTTGCAAGAGATATTAAAGGCTTCTTCAGCATTATGAGGTCATCCTGATATGTCTTTCCATCCCCAACCCAGCCTATTTTAAATTCAGCTTTTTTCTCCAGGTATGCAGGCTTAAATTTATCCGTATCAATAGCTGTTGACATAATGTAAACATTATCATTGCATTTTTGAGCATACTCAGCCAGAAAGTGGCTCCCAACAATAACAACATCTGCAATCTTTAACATGCGGTTTGTGCGCTTCTTACGCCTTAAGAATATTGCATCATCAAAATCAAAGACCACACTTATATTAAATAGTTTTTTATATACCCATAGAAATCTTATAAAGTCTGACTGATAGACAGTTCTTTGAGCGTAAATAATAGTATTTTTGCGACTTTGGTTTAATTCTCTTATCGACTTTATTGCTTCTCTGTATCGTTCAATGCATATATTCTTTTTGAGTATCAGGCGTGGAGACATTATAGAAGTAGAAAATCCGTACTTTTTCAATTCCCTAGCAAAAAGCATACATCTGTATCTTGTGCTTGGTATGCTATAATCGCCCTTTGGGAAAAATACAATTCTGCTAGGCGTGTTTTTCTTTTTCATTAGTTCCTATACCTATGGATATAGCCATGTATAACCAAAACATAAGTCCTATTCTATCTTCATAAAAATATCCGGAAATACTGCAAGCTAAAAAACCAATAATTGTCAGAAGAATTGTGAATAATATGTCCTTTTTAAAATAGTCTTCTGTATGCATGTATGACTTATAAGCACATTTTATATGTCTTGCTAAGAGATACATAAAAACTACAATGCCCACTATCCCTGTCTCTATAGGGATCTGCAAATAGAGATTGTGTGCATCTGACTGCTGGAAATTGCCATGAGGATCAGTAATATAGAATTTATATTCCGGATGTAGATACATTTTTCTAAAGATATTCGGCCCATATCCCACACCTAGCACGGGATGTTTTTTTATAATCTGAAGACTATTATGCCATAATGTTAAGCGTCCGGATAAAGCTCGGTTAATACCTTCTTTAACCTCAAATGTAAATTTTACTCTTTCAGTAACCGGGGCATAAAAAAGGCCCAAAAGTAGCAATACTGCTAAGAAGGCTATTAACATCTTCTTACTTTTTTTGAACAGTAATATTAAGAGAATAACAAATAGTATTACCCATGGCCCGCGAGTGAAAGTTAGCACTAATAATATACCTGTTAAGAGGGCAGATAAAACTAGACCAAGTTTTATATATTTGTTTTTGGTATGAAAAAACACTATTAGAATTAAAGGGATAACAAGTATACAATACATTGCTGAACGGCTATAGCTGTCAAAGGCGCCTATAGCTCTTCCATACTCTGTCAATGTGTTATTAAAATAGCCAGATATGCCATATATGGAAAAAGCACATGCCGAAATAGCTAATATGTATACTATTTTCAGTATCTGTTTTTTGGTCCTTATATTATTTATTACAATAAAAAATAGAATAATTTGTTTCAAAAACTGTGACCTGAATTCATAAAAGCTATACGTCTGAGCTATGGAACCAATGGAGGCTAACACAACAACAATTCCCCAATACATAATAGGGAAATTTAGAGGTGTTTTTATAAAATGCGCATCAGGAACATATTTCAGTTTTACTATCCATGCAATGAGAGGGATAAGAAGAGCCGCTGATTCAATAGATGCAGTATGCTTAAACGGCATAATAAAAACTAAAAGGAGCATGCTGTACTCAATAATTATGTTACATATAATGGATATTTTTGAGCTGTTCATTTTTATTTCGTCACGAGTAGTTTCATGCATGCTTCAAAAACCTCATCAACGGATATATTTTTCATGCAATCAATTTTACCACATTCTCTCTTCCAACACGAGGCACATGGTATATCTTTCTGAATAATAATATTCTTTGTTCCATACGGGCCATTTCTTTTAGGGTCTGACGGACCATACAGGCCAACAACAGGAACTTCTAATGCAGCTGCAAGATGTGTAGGACCTGTGTCAGAGCCAACAAAAAGATCACAGCTCTTAATTATTGCTGCAAGTTGTTTTATAGTAGATTGAGGCATTATTGCAATTCTGTCGTTCATGTTGCTTCTAATATTTTCTATTAACTCTTTTTCTTGGGGCCCCCATGACATAATTACCTTTGCATTAGCATTGCTATTAGCACTGCTACATTTTGTTAATTTATCTGCAAGACGCGGAAAGTTTTCAGCTGGCCAGCGCTTTGTCGGCCATCCAGCGCCGGGGTTTAGCATGATGATTTTATCTTTTTTTGGAACTAGTTTTCTTGATGCAAAAAAATCCTTTGCAAATCTTAAATCCTGTGCGGATATAGGAATTTTAAAATTATATATATATTCAGATATGCCCAGCGGTTCAAGCAGGCTCATGTTTTTATCCACTACATGGACAGCTTTTTGAGGCGGAGTTACTTTATGATTGTAGAATATATGACTCAATTCGCGACTGTTAATCTTACTGAAGCCGATCCTATGGCTTGCCTTGCTGAAATAAGCTAAAATTCCGCTTCTGAATAATCCCTGAAGGTCCAGCGCTACATCAAACTTCTTTTTGCGCAGTATTTTGATTAATTGCAAAAAACCACTATTATCAAATGGAATGACATCTGTTAGATCAGGATTCCCTGCTAATAAATCAGAAAATTTGTTTTTAACAATCCATGTGATTTCTGCTTCAGGATAGTGTTTTCTCAATGTTGCAAGTACTGGCAGAGCGTGAATAATATCGCCCATTGAGGAGGGTTTGATGATTAGAAATTTTCTCCTCAATTTTTACGGCCCCTGCAAATATATATTCCCAGTATTATCGTCATTTCCTGCAGAGTATTCGTTCTGAAGGACGCCAGCATCCACAAAATCGCTATAAACTGTACCATTAGGGACTTTATCTGGACCAACACTAAAAAGCACCCATGCTGTCGCTGTATCATCGGTGTCCTCCACTTCATCATTACAATAATATCTGTAGTAAGCATACCCATCATTCGCAGGGAAAGGATCTGTTGGAACGCTGCTCATATAGGCTTTTGTATCCTCTACTAATTTGTTTAATCCTTTAGTATCTGTAACTCTGTAGTTTGTCGGATAGGTGGAGTAATCTGCATAGTATTGTTCCAGAGACACCCTGATATTTATCATTTCTGCCTTAGCTTTTGCAACCCTTGCCCTTATCCGCGCTTTTGATAAAGCCGGAAGCAGCATGCCTGCAAGCAGAGCTATTATTGCAACTACAGCAAGCATCTCAACAAGCGTAAACCCCGTTCTTTTGCCAAAAAACTTTATCATATCAATTATCCTCCCTTAATTACATTTAATATACCAAATAGTTAGGTTGAATTTCAAGGCAAATCAATTTGAGAACATCCCCTAATTTCGTCTCAAGCGAGACCGTCCCCCTTTGAAGGGGGATTCAGGGGGATGTAAAAGCTATTTCGGAATGCGATAAATAGAAATGGTGGTATTTTTCCCTGATTCAACAACAATTCCTCCAAGCTGAGAGGCAAATGCTCTTTTTATATCCTGATTTGGCTTGCTTTTATCTATTGCTTCTCTTAAGACAAAATCTGCATTCTTGATCGGTTTCCAATCCTCATCAAAATTCTTGAACGTATAAATGTCAAATCTCCTGAACGCAAAATTCTTCCCCATGGAAGTTTTTCTATCCCTGTGTTTTTCTACAAGCACTTTTGCAGTATAGATATTTCCCTGAAACATTATCACTTTTTTTGAATCGAAAAAGTCTTTTTCCTCTTCTATTTTCTTACTGATTGCTCTTTTCTCAAGTAAGCTCAAAGGGACTCCATTTCCCTCCACCCTAAGATTTACTCCCTCAATGGCTAGATCATGTGTTATTACAGAAATATCATATGTTCCGGAAGGGATGTTTTCTATGGAGAATCCGCCTGTAGTTTTGTTGAAATCGGCTTTGTATCTATTTCCCTTGCCATCTTTGTTAAAAGGTCCCGTTGCTCTAACCAATGCGTGTATACTGACTACTTTTTCTTTTGGCTCTATTGTACCTGATATTGAGCCGGTAGTTTGTGCGAAACTAGTTCTAATTAACAATAAGGACAGCAAAATAGAAACTGGAATTATTTTAAATGGATTATTGCTTTTTGAAATGGTCATATCCAAACTTCGTAAGTTTTGTTAGTCTATTGTCTTTTTTCAGATAAATACCCTTACCCTTAGTAATTTCGCCGACACAGTAGCCGTATGCTTTTTTGCTTCTTTCTTTTGAAACAGTATAAACAAGCTCAAAATCCTCTCCTCCATAAAGAGCAAAATCCAAAGCATCTTCTCCACAAGCCTGAGCAGCCATATGAGTTTGGTCATTTATGGGAACCTTATCTGCATATATAATAACTCCACATTTGCTCTGCTCGGAGATATTTCTGAGCTCAGAGGCAAGCCCGTCACTTATATCCTCCATTGCATTGGCATAGCCTGCAATCTCCCATGATACATCCAGCCTTGATTGAGGGGTAGTGTGGCATCTTTTAGTCACTTCAAATCCTTTTATTTCTTTTCTGAAAAGATGCAAGCCTGCTGTTGATGCGCCGAGAAGCCCTGTTACAAATATAAGGTCTCCCGCCTTTGCATCTTTTCTCATACAAAGATGTTTTTTATCTGTTTCGCCTATCAAAGTTATAGTAATAACATTCGCATTTCCGTGTGTAGTGTCGCCTCCTATTATATCGACATTATGCTTTTTGCACCTATTTCTCATCCCTTTGTATATTTCCTCAACCATATGCATTGTTGAATCAGATTTTAATACAAGAGAAACCAATACATACAAAGGCACACCTCCCATTGCAGCAATATCGGAAAAATTACTTTCAATGGCTTTTATGCCAATCTGCTCAGGTGTAAAATAGGAAAAAGAAAAATGATCATGTTCAACAATAGTGTCCGTTGTTAATAAAAGAAACTTGTTACCATATTTTATTACAGCAGCATCATCTCCTATGCCGCAGATTACTTCCTTTCTTACTGCGCGAGCAGCAATATGTTTTATTAACTCAAACTCTCCGCTAAGCTTTGTCACGTTGCCAGTCCTTCATTACACAAAACTCTCCACACATTGTGCACTCTTCATCTTTACCTATTCTGCTGTGTTTTCTATATTCCCTTGCTTTTTCAGGATCTATTGAAAGAGCTATCATGCCTTCCCAATCCAGTTTCTTCCTGCTTACAGACATTCTCCTATCCCAGTCCAAAGCTTTTTTATGTCCCCTTGCCACATCCGCTGCATGCGCAGCTATCTTTGTGGCAATTACACCTTCTTTTACATCGGCTTCTGTCGGCAGGCTCAAGTGTTCTGCAGGAGTAACATAACATAGAAAAGATGCTCCATAATATGCAGCAAGGGTTCCTCCTATTGCGCATGTTATATGATCGTATCCCGGCGCAATATCTGTTACAAGCGGGCCAAGAACATAAAACGGCGCATTCTTGCAATATTTTTTCTGAAGCTTTATGTTCTTCTCAATCTGATTCAATGGAATATGTCCGGGCCCTTCTATCATTGCCTGAACCCCTCTATTCCGAGCTCTTTCAGCTAATATACCGAGATTCTTAAGTTCTTTTATCTGTGCTTTATCTGTTGCATCTGCAATGCATCCAGGCCTCAGGCCATCCCCAAGACTCAGAGTCATATCATATTCTTTTGCTATGTCCATGACCTCATCATAATACTCAAATAACGGATTTTCCCTGCCGTGATACTGCATCCATCTCATTATAAAAGTTCCTCCTCTGGACACAACACCGGTTATTCTGTTTTTCAACAGAGGAATGCAATCTCTTGTGAATCCGCAGTGAACAGTTATAAAATCAACCCCCTGCTCACCGTGTATTCGAATTGTATTTAATATATCTTCTTTGCTTATCCTAGCAATATGCTTTTTTTCTACCATTACCTGATAAACAGGGACAGTTCCCACTGGTACGCTTGATTCTTTAATAATTGTCCTGCGTATCTTATTCAGATCGCCTCCTGTGCTTAAATCCATGACTGCATCAGCGCCAGACTTAATTGCAACACGGAGTTTTTTCAACTCCTTTTTAATATCTGCATCCTTTGGAGACGTACCTATATTTGCGTTTATCTTTACCATTAAACCAGACCCAATACCTATTGGAGAGAATTTATGCTTTTTGCTTTTAGGAATAACTATTTCTCCTGCAGCGATTCTTTGAACTAACTTATTTGTGTCTATCCCTTCTTTTTTAGCTACTATTTTTATATCATTTGTAATGATATGCTTCTTTGCCGCCTCAAGTAATGTCATACGTTTCCCCTTAGTTTCTTTATTATCATCTCTGATGCTTTTTTACCAGATAGCAGCATTCCTCCAAAAATGGGCCCCATTCTGGGTCCTCCAAATGCCGCATTTGCTGCCATGCCAACCACAAATAATCCGGGATATATCTCCTTTGTATTCTTTATTGTATCCTTTTCTGCTTTATCTGCATTCATGGGCATTTCTCCCATTATTTTACCTGTCTTTGTTCCTAACTTTACACGGGCCTTTTTCTCAAGCACGGTCAATACTTCAAGAGGATGCCCTGTTGCCTCTATGGCGTATTTGCTTTTAACAGTTAAAGGATCAACATGCAGGTTGGCAATCCCTACTGAAGACCAGTTAATAACAAATCCTTTTACGGTATTGTCAATAATTACAGTATCCTCTACAGATATGCAGTTGAATATTTTTACACCTGCAGACATTGCTTTTGCCAGAAGCTTTGACATTGCCTCAACTGAATCAGCTACGTAATAATTTTTTTGATATTCTTTATATGAAATGTCAAACTCATCAAGGATACCTAAAGCGTTTGCCTGCACAACGATCTGGTTGAACATCATGCCTCCTCCCCACATACCTCCGCCAGGCGAGAGTTTTCTTTCGAATATTGCAACATGTAATCCTTTTCTTGCCATATAATAGGAAGCTACTATGCCTGCAGGCCCTGCGCCTGCAATTGCTACATCAAGGTTCAGACAATTTATAAGCTTCTTGTTATATGTTTCCAGTATAGCTTTTGAGATTATTGTTTCATCCAACATTTTTCACCTCCATAAAAAAATCTGCTCCATTCAGGAACAGATTAAAACCAATTCTAATTTATTTTCCGTTCCCTACGCGGGTATTATCCCAACAGGTTCAAGGGGTCTTCCGAATACTTTCGGAACTCTCAGCTCTACGCTCCCCCAGATTTTTATTATAATTCTTTTATGACTAAATTACAATATTAACTAATTTTCCAGGAACTACAAATATCTTCCGAATTGTTTTATTGGCTATAATTTCTTTTATACACTGATTATCCAGAGCAAGTTTTTTGATTTCTTCTTCGCTGAGATTCGTGCTTATTTGCATTCTGCTTTTTATCTTCCCATTAATCTGCACAACGATCTCAATTTCATCAACTTTTATCGCGTCCTCATTATACTCAGGCCACACCTGCTTGTGGATACTATGCTGATGCCCCGTAACATGCCACAGTTCCTCTGATAGAAAAGGAGTAACAGGGGACAATAATCTTATCAATGTTTCCAAAGCCTCTATCCACAGTTTAGAGGATGTAACTTCTTTATCCTTCTTAATCTCATATAAATAGTTGATATACTCCATTAAAGCAGCAACAGCAGTATTAAACTGAAGACGCTCAATATCAGCGGTAAACCTCTTAATCGTCTTGTGTATCCACATGTTTAATATTTTATCTTTCTTGTTATCCCTTCTTTGTGCCTCTGTCCCTTTGTGCCTCTGTGCCTCAAGCACGATATCCCATACTCTGTTAAGAAAACGAGATACTCCCTTTATTCCTTTTTGTTCCCATTTTACTTCCTGGTCGAATGGACCCATGAACAGAATATACGCTCTGAGAGCGTCTGTTCCAAATTCTTCTGCCACACTGTCCGGGGTTATAACATTGCCCTTTGACTTTGACATCTTCTGATTATCATGGGAAAGCATCATTCCCTGATTTTTCAAAACTTTAAATGGCTCATCGAATTCTATTAATCCCTCGTCATACATCACTTTTGTCCAGAAGCGCGCATATAGAAGGTGCATAACTGCATGCTCTGCGCCGCCAACATATAAATCTACAGGCAGCCAATACTTGACCTTTTCTTTATCAAAAGGAGCTCTTGAAGAATCCGGATTTGGAAATCGCAGAAAATACCATGAAGAACATGCAAAGCCGTCCATTGTATCAGTTTCTCTTTGTGCAGGCCCCCCGCATTTTGGGCATTTAGTATTTACAAAATCATCTACCTTTGCCAGAGGAGAACGGCCTGTCCCTGTTGGCTGAAAATCCTCAATGTCCGGCAGCAATACCGGGAGTTCATTCTCTGGCACAGGAACTATGCCGCATTTTTTACACTGAATTATGGGAATAGGCGCTCCCCAATATCTTTGACGGGATATGAGCCAGTCTCTGAATCTGTACGAAATTTTTTTACCGCCAAATCCGTGTTCTTTAGCAAATTCACTAAGCTTCTCAATCCCCTCTTCTGATGATAAACCATTAAACTGATCTGAATTTATCATTATTCCATATTCAACATATGCATCCCCTAACACATGTTCTTTCCCATCAGGGCTTATAACCTCTTTAATGGGAATATTATATTTTTTAGCAAAAGCAAAATCTCTTTTGTCATGCGCAGGTACTGCCATCACTGCGCCAGTCCCATAGGAAAGAAGAACATAATCCCCAATCCAGATTGGCACTTTATCACCATTAAATGGATTTTCTGCATAGGAGCCTGTAAAAACGCCTGTCTTTTCTTTCTCTGTAGATAGACGTTCTATTTCACTCTCTCTGCGCGATTCTTCAACATACGCTTCTACCTTGTTTTTTTGTTCGGATGTAGTTAGCTTTTCTACAAGAGGATGTTCCGGAGCAAGTGTCATAAACGTAATGCCGTATATAGTATCAACCCTTGTTGTAAAAACAGGAATATTATGTTTGTTTCCACCAGTATCAACAGTCTTGAATATTATTTCCGTCCCTTCACTGCGGCCAATCCAGTTGCGTTGCATCATTTTTATAGATTCAGGCCAGTCAACCTTATCCAGGTCATTGATAAGCCGGTCTGCATAATCTGTTATTTTAAAATACCACTGCTTTAGGGCCTTTCTTGTAACATCCGAGTTGCAGCGCCAGCATTTTCCTGCTTCTACCTGTTCATTTGCCAGAATTGTTTTGCATGAAGGGCACCACCACTGGGAACCCATAGCCTGATATGCAAGCCCTCTTTTGAAAAGCAGTAAGAAAAACCACTGTGTCCAGCGATAATAAGCAGGATCCGTAGAATTGATTTCCTTTGTCCAATCATAACTTGCTTCAATTAGATTAAACTGGCGTTTATAGTTTGCTGCATTTTGAGCAGTAGTTTTTGCCGGATGCATTTTCATCTTTAACGCATAGTTTTCTGCCGGAAGGCCAAAACCATCCCATCCCATTGGATGCAGCACATTATATCCCTGCATTCTTTTTAGTCTGGTTACAACATCTGACGGGATGTAATTACGGCAATGCCCGACACTCAGACCATCGCCAGAAGGGTAGGGGAAAAAGTCCAGACAGTAAAACTTTGGTTTGTTTTTGTCTTTACCTGTGGCATACAGATCCATCTTCTGCCATACTGGCCGCCACTTTTTTTCTATTTCTTTAAATGGATACATGTTAACAGCTAATTTTTAATTTTCAATTATTAATTGATATCAGAGCAGAATTAAGTATATTGCGAGAGGATGAAAAGTCAAGCGGATTTATATCAAGAGTCGCCCCAATTTTTTCAGAGATGGAAGAGCAGATTCTTATGATCTGCTCTGGGGAGAAATAACTTATGGGTTATAACGTGCTCTTCACCGGCCGAGTTTATGAGGTCCGGTGCAAGAGACGTGTTCTGTAATTATTCATGTGTACTTGGTTCATTTTTTTTGAGCCAATCTTTTGGTAAATCATCCACCGAAGTTATGAAATATGTGTCTTTCCATTTCTTCTGATTCAGAGTGGACATCTCGGAAACTTTCAGAATAGCCTTGTCATCTTTCACTGCAACGAACTTTGTACAACGCATGGATTCTGGATTTCTGGCTAGCATTTCCATGAATTCTTGACCAGTAATTTGCTTTGGTTCATTGCATCCAGTCAAAAAAAGCAGACTGCTGGCTATAAGCATTGTAAAAATTACGTTTTTCATTTCATACCTCCTTGTACATAACAATTAATATACAAACTTCTTTTTTGCATTATCTTTCTCTATTTTGTTTAGAATATCACACTTTTCTGAACAAAAAAAGCACAAAACTAAAGAATTACAGCGTTTTTGTCATTGCGGGCGTTAGCAAAGCGAATATTTGCCTCCATTAAGAGATAGGCATTGTTAGAAGTTTATAATATGTTGCCTTGCCTTTGCCCAATTTTTCGATAATTCTCAAATCTATCAATTTTCTAAAATCAAGATTTCTGGTTGGCTTGGCTCTATCGGTTAATTTAGCATAATCGCGACCAGTGATGTAACCATGCTCTTTAATGTAATAAATTATTTTTTTGTGGTAATCTTTCAGCTCTGTCTTTGGAGATATCGTCTCCCGAGTTAATTCTTTGATGACTCTAAGTAATTCATCAATAAGTCCGTCAGTAAAATATTCCAGCCAGAAAGTAAAATCAATTTGATCTTTGATGTCGTAATAATTGCCAAAAGCTCCGACTTCTTGAAAATATTTGCTGACATTTTGATTGTAATAATTTTCAAAGCTAAAAAGGTTAAAAGTATCCAATCCCATTTTGGCGAGTAGTATTTTAGTAGCTAAACGAGTCGTACGTCCATTACCGTCTGTAAAAGGATGAATGATAACAAATTGTTTATGGAAGATGCCTGCCAAGATTAGGGGATCGACTTTATTTTGATTCCTATTAATGTAATTGAGCAGATCATTGAGCAGCGCTAATACTTCTTCTTGGTCAGGCGGCCAGTAAACAGTCTGTCGGGTTTGTGGATTATTCACAAAAACTGGTTCTTGTCTTATCTTGCCTGAGTTATAGTTAGCGATTAAATCTTGAGTAATGATTTTTTGGATATGTAAAATTAAAGGCAAGTCAAAGACCGCCTTTTTTGTTGCAGTTAATTCATTCAATTCAACGAGGGCGCTATTATAATTCAAAACTTCTTTTTCACTATCACGGATATGTTCGGGCCTGTTTTTTAAAATCCTTTTGACATCAGTGAGCGGCAAGGGATTGCCTTCTATGCTGGTAGATGAAAATGCCGACATTTCTCTGGCTTTTCTTTCCATTCTGGCTAAAACAACCTTTGGAAAACTGCGGCTATTGAGATCAAAAATAATTTCGCTTATTCTTTTGATATTTGAAAGAAGTCTGTCTGTAATTGTATATTTAGGCTGAAACATAATAGACGTATTATAGACGATTCATAGACAATTATCAACTTCTATTTCTCGCCAAGAGATTGCTTCATCTGGAGATGTGATTTTGGTTTTTCTTGTATTTTAAATTTAATTTATATAAAGTATCGGCATGGATAATTGTACAGCGCTTATAATTTTGAATTTACTCCCCGGCTTGGGGCCAATTGGCATACAAAACTTGATAGATAAACTTGGAGAGCCAGGAGCAATATTAGAAACGTCAGAGAGTGAGTTAAAGAAAATCAGCGGTCTAAGAAAAAACCTTTTAGAGAGCATAATACATTGGGAAAGAATTGTTGATATAGAGCGGGAATTAGCTTTAATCAAAGAGAAAGGAATAAGAATTATTACAATTCTGGATGATGAGTATCCTTTTTATCTAAAGAATATTCATTCTCCGCCAGCAGTGCTCTATATTAAAACCAGTTCTCCTCTTGAGTTTATTCCGTCAATAGCTATAGTTGGGACAAGAAAAGCCTCTCCCTACGGCGAAAAGATCACAAAAGAACTGAGTGCAGAGCTTTCCGCGCGGGGTTTTATAATTGTGAGCGGAATGGCAAGAGGAATAGACTCCATTGCTCACAGGGCAGCTCTCAGCGCAGGAGGCAGGACCATTGCTGTTTTAGGCTGCGGGGTTGACATTGTATATCCAAAAGAGAATGAGGAACTTGCTGAGCAAATTCAGAAACAGGGAGCTCTGATTTCAGAGTTTGGCATGGGAACCTCTCCGTCAAGAGAGAACTTTCCAAGAAGAAACAGGATAATTAGCGGACTGTGTCTGGGAGTAATTGTTACTGAGGCCTCAGCCCGCAGTGGATCACTTATTACAACCAGATTTGCTTTAGAACAAGGCAGGGAGATTTTCTCTGTACCGGGAAAAATCAACGCGCAGAATTCAGAAGGCGTGAATGGATTAATAAAGCATGGAGCGAAACTTGTTCAGAGTGTTGAGGACA
The DNA here is from genome assembly GCA_018812485.1 of bacterium. Taxonomy (NCBI): domain Bacteria; species bacterium. Next base: position 82,539 of record JAHJDO010000033.1, read on the forward strand.
TACTTTCGGAACTCCAGCCAGCAATGTACACGAACAAAATAACGCGTAAAAAAATCAGAGAGAATATACCTCTAAAGCCGGCAAATCTATCTCCGGAGGAAAAGAAGATATATGATACTCTGTCCGATGAACCTGTTCATATAGATGGGATTATGGATAAGACGCAATTCTCAATAGGTACTCTATCGCAGATTCTCTTGACCTTGGAGCTTAAAAAGATTATAAAGCAAGTTCCGGGTAAAATGTTCATAAGGATATAAGGCATGTCTAAATCACTTGTCATTGTTGAATCGCCTGCAAAGGCAAAAACGATCAACCGATATTTAGGTTCCAATTTTGTCGTAAAAGCATCCATGGGACATATTATAGACTTGCCTGCAAAAGAATTCGGAGTAGATATCGAGCATGATTTTAATCCTAAGTATGTTGTCATAAAGGGCAAACAAAAAATCCTTAAGGAACTAGCCGCGCAAGCGCAGAAATCTGATGTAGTCTATCTTGCAACTGACCCGGACAGAGAGGGCGAAGCAATATCATGGCATTTAAAAAACTCAATATGCAAGAATAAAAAGGGGTTGCGTGTCCTGCTCCATGAAATTACCTCATCTTCAGTAAAGGCTGCTTTTAATAATCCCTCAGATATTAAAATGGATAAAGTAAATGCTCAGCAGGCAAGAAGAATTCTGGACAGGGTTGTAGGATATAAAATCAGTCCTGTTTTATGGAAAAAAGTGGGAAGAAACTTAAGTGCCGGAAGAGTTCAGTCTGTTGCAGTAAGAATTATAATTGACAGGGAGAGAGAGATTCAGAAATTCAAGTCCGAAGAGTATTGGGCAATAATAGTAGATCTTAAAACTTCTGCCAGCGAAAATTTGAGAGCAAAGTTATCTAAGCTTAAGGTTACAAATAAAGCACAGGCAGACAAGATAGCTGAAAATGTTAAAAATGCGGAATTTGTTGTATCTAAGGTAGATACAAAAACTCAGAAAAAACCTGCTTCTCCTCCATTCATAACAAGCAGACTTCAGCAGGAGGCAAGTTCAAAATTGCACTTTTCATCTACAAGAACCATGAGAATCGCGCAGCAACTCTATGAAGGGCTGGAAACGGGTGAAGGTACAGCAGGACTGATTACTTATATGCGTACGGATTCTGTGCGTGTATCAGGGGAGGCTATTAATGAGGTAAGAAATTACATAAAAAATAAATATGGAGAGAAGTATCTGCCATCTAAACCTAATTTTTACAAAAGCAAAAAAACAGCGCAAGACGCACATGAAGCAATTCGTCCAACAAGCGCTTCAAGAGATCCTGAAAAAATCAAAAAATTCCTTACAGATGATCAGTTCAAGCTGTACAAGCTTATATGGAATAAATTTATTGCAAGCCAGATGGCGCCTGCAGTCGTTCAGTCCACAACAGCAGAAATTAAAGCAGGCGACTATATATTCACTGCTTCAGGATCAACTGTCTTATTTCATGGATATATGGCAATTCACGGAAATGACACTAAAGAAGACGAGACAAAACTCCCTTTGCTAAAAGAAGGTGATATATTGAAATTGATAAAGCTATTACCTGAACAACATTTCACAAAGCCGCCTTCCCGATATACAGAAGGCACCTTGATACGCGTATTGGATGAGAAAGGAATAGGAAGACCTTCCACTTATGCGCCGACAATTAATACTATACAGAACAGAAAATACGTAACAAAGATAAAAGGATTCTTTCATCCTACAAATACCGGAGTACTTACAAATAATTTTTTAATTGAAAAATTCTCTGACATCCTTGATATAAAGTTTACCGCAGATATGGAATCGCTTCTAGACCTGATTGAAAGCGGCAAAAAAGACTGGCTTGATGTGCTTAAGCAGTTTTATGTGCATTTTGAAAAGAACCTTACACAAGCTGAAACTCCGGAAAAGACCAATGTGAAATGTGAAAAGTGCGGGAGTCCCATGGTTATTAGATGGAGATTTGGCAGAAAATTCTACGCATGTAGCGCGTTTCCAAAGTGCAAAGAAACAAAATCTTTTGGAAATGATGATCCATTGATAAAAGACATGCCTACGCAGGAAACCGAATATAAGTGCGAGAAATGCGGGAGCTCTATGCTGATAAGAACATCCAGAGGCGGGCAATTTCTGGCATGCAGCAGCTATCCTAAATGCAGGAACACAAAGAGTCTTGATAAGGACGGAAAGATCGTAGAAAGAAAGCCTCCTGAAGAATCGGATCAGGTTTGCGAAAAGTGCGGAAGCAAAATGCTGATAAAAACAAACCGGCGAGGACAAAAATTCTTAGCGTGCAGTGGCTATCCTAAATGCAAAAACGCAAAACCTCTGCCAAAATCAAATAAGTAAGGTTTTATTTCTCCGTTTTTTCTTCCATATATTGCTTACAACGTTGGAAGTGAGGGGCTGACAGCGCGTCATCAGTGCTGGTATAGTCCCTCTCCACTGACTTGTTGGGAAAATCAGATACTATTCCTTGGTTTCTAATTTGTTTTCATAAGTGCGAAACTCTTGGGATTCCAATATGTCCCAAATATATGAAATAGGGACGACCAAAGAAAATTTACCGCCTGTTTTGTCGGAGAGTGCACTGCTCTGTAAACCCAGCAAGTGTAATTTTTCACCACCCTTCATCTGTTGATTACCAATCGATATTCCAGACATAATATCTTCTATATAAAATACGGGCGCTCCGCTGTATCCTTGAGAAAGTGCTTGGTCAAGGAGGATGAAATGAAGATCAGGTGAGATGCTAGGGTTGTCTATAGATGTTAATTTGCTAGCCACCTTAGCCTCCTTTGCAACAGGGCTTAGTTTTTCTAGAACGCCCAAACCCAATGGGAACCCCACAATATATGCCGAGTTAAGCAATATTATCTCTGTGGCTTGCTTCGGATAAAGATCTTCGCTTATGGCTAAAATGTCGAAACTATTATTATAAGCTACAGGGTGAACAGATATATCAGCTTTTGGGTGGTGAAACCAATGTGCTCCCTTTATTATGTTTTCTTGCAATAGCCACTGAAACGTGATGCTCGCACTTTTTCCTTCAGGCAGATTCATAACAATTTCACCTGTTGGTGAAAGTGATTCTGCAACGTGTTTAGCCGTTACGAGGTAATCTCTTTTTTTATATCTAAGAATAAAACCCGATCCTCCATTAGATTTTATCATCGGTTTAAAATCTTCAGTGCCAGGGTAACGGAACCACACCTCGGCAAGCTTCCCATCTACCTCCACTTTTTGCTGTGATTGTTGCCGAAGAAAAACAACAGTTTTGCTCAAATCATCTATCGATATAGCAAAAGAAACAGAGTGAAATAAAAAAACAAAAATACAAGCACTCAATAAACTTCTCATTTTATATTTCCTCTCTTTAATTTTATGCTTCCTAACATATATCATTGAATAGTTACCTTTATTGTATTCAAGGTAGTGAATAATTTTATATATGTCAAAGGATTTTTATGTGAAAATACTGGATTCCTCCGCCAAGTCGGAAAACGCCGAACTTTTCAAACCAGAACCCTTTCTTTAGATTCTATCGATTTCAGTTCAGCAGTTACTATTTTTATTGTATCTCGAGCACTTTTGGGAGTAACTATTTCAGGATTTCTGCCTTTTTCTATACAGTCTGCAAAATACGATAGCTCTTTTTCGTATGCGTCTTTTGTTCCAGGTTCAGGAATGAAAGGATCTTTGCCTTTTGGATATACTGTAACTTTGGGATTGTTCTTGGAAGAGAAAATAATAGTGCCTTCTTCAAAACATGCTCTGTAACTCATCTCGAATCCAAATCCTCCAGAGACAACCCAGTTGCAATCCACTGTTACAACAATATCTTTATCGTATAAGTACTGTGTTGACAATATATCAATTCCGCCGCCCTCTATTGCATTTGCTCCAACACTATAGACAGCTTCTGGCATACCTAATAGATAATTCACCATATCCACGTCATGAACGTGCAGATCCAGTATTGCTCCACCGCTTTTACTTCCCTGTGCCAGCCAATTATTCCATGACCATGAAGGGGTTTGGCATGCTCGAAGCAGATATAATGACAGAAGCCTGCCAAACTTATTCTTAGAAACATAATCCTTAAGTATTTCATATTCCGGCCAGAATCTGAGGCATTGTGCAATCATGAGAAATTTATTGCTTTTTTTCTGGGCTTCAATCATTGCGTCACATTCCTCAACATTCATAGCCATAGGTTTTTCACAAATTACATGCTTGCCTGCATCAAGTGCTTTAATTGTATATTCCTTGTGAAGAAATGTGGGCAAGCATATGTCAACAAAGTCTATGTCTTTATCATTCAGCAGATTCTCAAATTTTTCGTATGTTTTAATCCCTTCAAGATCAAACTTCTTTTTTAATTCATTAATCCGCACATCATTAACTGCCCCAACCTCCACATTATCTATATTCTTATAGCTATTAATGTGTCTCTCTCCCATATGTCCCATACCAACTATTCCGGCTTTAAGCATTTTTATCTCTCCTCAAATTTTTTAATTCCAAATCCTGATTCTACCATAACTTGACAGGGAATAGAACTATTTGCTATAAAAAACTATGCTTGCAACCCCTAAAATTAAAATTTGCGGTATTACAAATCTTAAGGATATAGAACTAGTTTCATCCTCGGGTGCTGACTATGCAGGGATTTTGCTCAATGTTGCTGCTTCTCCACGTAGCGTTGACGGGAAAAAAGCGGAAAGTTTATGTCTAAGAGCAAGAATCCCCGTTGTTGTCCTTTTATGGCAACCTACATTCAAAGAAATTAAAATTGCATATAATAGATTGAAGCCGTATGCGTTTCAACTGCTCAGTCAGGAAAAACAGGAGCTGGTGGCAGAGATAAAATCAAAAATCCCGGATGTAATGGTATGGAAATCCCTGCATCTGCCGTCTTCAGAACAGGGCATTGATACCAATATCAAGGATATGAGAATAAGAATAAATGCCTATATGAATAAAGGAGCTGATGCAATTCTCATTGATACGGTTTATAAATCTGGAAGCAGTGTTCAACATGGTGGAACAGGCAAGATTTCTAATTGGAACACAGTAGTTGAGCTCTTTAAAAATCTGGATGTACCTCTGTTCCTTGCAGGAGGAATAACGCCTTCTAATGTCAAGGATGCTATAAACCAAGTCAATCCCTATGGTATTGATGTTGCAAGCGGTGTGGAAAAAGAAAAAGGAATAAAAGATCCTGTAAAAGTCAGGGAGTTAGTAAAAATAGTGAGGAGGATTGAAGAACATGGCTAAACAATACGCAGTTGAACTCAGGATTGATGATAGGATTGACAGTGTATTTATTGTGCGAAATAAGCACATGAGGATAACAAAAAACAATAAATCCTATCTTGCATTTGAACTTGTAGATAAATCAGGAGAGATCGTGGGAAGAATTTGGGATAAGGCAGAAGAAATGTCCCAGTTATTTAAGGATAATGATTTTGTAAGGGTTATTGGCATAGCGGAAAGTTTTCAGAATATGTTACAGATAAATATTAAACAGATTCAGAAGGTTAATGAAAATGAAATAGATATTGATGATTTTCTGCCAAAGACTGATAAGGACATAGACATAATGTTTAACCAAATTGTCAGCATAATTGATAGTATCAAAAATAAGTGGCTTAAGAATTTGCTGCATGCAGTCTTTGCAGTGGAGGAATATAGCGAGTTATTCAAAAAGGCACCAGCATCGATAAAAATGCATAATTACTATATTGGCGGATTGCTGGAACATACTTTGTCAGTGGCCAGTATGTGCATGGAAATAGATAAGTATTATAAAAACATTAATAAAGACCTTCTCATGGCAGGTGCCATTTTACACGATATTGGCAAGATATATGAGTATGAATATTCACATGCCTTTGATTATACGGATAGGGGCAGATTGATAGGCCATATTGTAATAGGAACACAAATGGTAAAGTCGAAGATAGCTGAGATTTCCCAGTTTCCAGCGGAATTGGAAATGCTGCTTGAACATATGCTTCTCAGTCATCATGGGCAGTATGAATGGGGATCACCCAAGAAGCCGAAGGTACTAGAAGCAGTTATACTTCATTATCTGGATGATATGGATGCAAAGATATCGGGCTTTCAAGGAATGGTAGAAAAGTCTCAGGAGCCGGATAAAAAGTGGACAAGCCGCAGTTTTATGTTTGATAATAAAATGCTCTATAAGGACAGTAATATTGGCTGACAGAGAGCTCAATCTCAGGATTCTCCTTGACTTTAAAACCCTCCAAATATAGAATCAATCCAAGTGTAGTTTAATAAAAATATTTATTTAACTAACCGTAGGGAAAGCTATAAAGATTATCGGATTTTTCTAAGCATTTAATAGAAAAAGTAATATAGATTAAGGAGATTTAAGAGATTAAAAAGAGGAAAGCAGAGAGACATTAAAATGCAAGAAGGATCTGATGCATGTAGCTCCTATGTGTTTATTATAAGGGGGTAAGAGCATTATGATTAGCCTGTTAAGTAGTTATATTTTTTGGCTTGTAAGTGCAGGAGTTGGGCTTGGCTTTGGAGCAGCAGGATATGTATATAGAAAATATGCAGCTGAATCAAAGATAAGGAGAGCAGAAGAGTGTGTTGAGAGAATACTTAAAGATGCAGAAAAAGAGATTGAGACAAAGCGGAAGGAGTTGGATCTAGAAGCAAAAGGTGAGCTGTATAAGTTAAGATCTTCATTTGAGCAAGAGACAAGTGCAAAAACAAAGGAACTTCATGCTCTTGAGAGTAAGATAGGCCAAAAGGAATCAAATTTAGATAGAAAGGTTGACCTGTGGGAGAGAAGAGAACGGGAGATTGCAGAGAAAGAAAACGGCATAAGACGAAAAACAGAAGACCTAAGTAGAAGACAAATAGAACTTACTCGAACCTTAGAAGAAGAAAAAAGCAGCCTTCAAAGAATTTCCGGACTCACCCCAGAAAAAGCTAGAGAAGTATTTCTTGCCAAAATAGCTGAAGAAGCTAAATATGACGCAGCGCTTTTAGCAAAGAAAATAGAAGACGAGTCTCTGGAGAATGCCCAAAAAAAGGCCAAGGAAATCATAGCTACAGCAATTCAGAGATGCGCCGCAGAATACACCACTGAATCTACAGTATCTGTTGTATCTTTGCCAAACGAGGAGATGAAAGGACGTATCATTGGTCGTGAAGGGAGAAATATCCGGGCGTTTGAGACTGCAACAGGTATAAATATTATTGTTGATGACACTCCAGAAGCGGTTATACTTTCGGGTTTTGATCCTATAAGAAGAGAGATTGCAAAAGTTGCTTTAGAAAAACTTATTGCGGACGGAAGGATTCACCCTGGTAGAATAGAAGAAGTTGTAGAAAAAGCCGATAAAGAAGTTCAATTTTCTATTAAGGAAGCCGGAGAACAGGCTGCCTTGGAAGTTGGAGTTCAAGGACTTAACTCAGAAGAAATAAAACTGATTGGGCGTCTGAAGTATAGGACAAGTTATGGACAGAATGTATTGCAGCATTCAAAGGAAGCAGCTTATCTGGCAGGGGCAATGGCTGCAGAATTAGGTCAGGATATAAAGACAGCAAAACGTGCAGGTCTCTTGCATGATATAGGTAAGTCTGTGGACCATGAAGTGGAAGGTACGCACGCACAGATAGGTGCAGATTTGGCAAGGAAATGTGGTGAGTCAGATAAGATAGTTTATGCAATTGCTTCACATCATGAGGAAAAGCCAACAAATACCATTCTTTCTGTGCTTATTCAGGCAGCTGATGCAATCTCTGCATCACGGCCTGGTGTGAGACGCGAAACATTCGAAAAATATGTAAAGCGGTTGGAAGAATTAGAAAGTATTGCAACATCATTTCCAGGTGTTAATAAAACATATGCGATCAACGCTGGTAGAGAGATTAGAGTCATGGTTGAACCTGATAAGATAAGTGATAAAGAAAGTGTTAAACTTTTGCAGGATATAAGTAAGAAAATAGAAAAAAACTTGAATTATCCAGGGCAGATCAAGATTACTTTAATTCGCGAGACTAGAGTAGTTGATTATGCAAAATAGGTAGAAAATTGGCTAAGATTAGAATTCTTTTCATCGGGGATGTGGTTGGCAAGGCTGGACGTTGTGCGATAGAGAAACTTGTTCCAGCCTTATTGAATACAAATAGCATAGATGTATGTATCGCAAATGGAGAGAACGCTGCAGGAGGCACTGGCATTACACAGAAAATCTCCAATCAACTTTTTTCCTCTGGAATAGATATTATAACATCAGGTAATCACATATGGAGCAATAAGGATATACTAAGTGCTTTGGACACTGATAAGAGAATACTGCGGCCAGCGAACTATCCTGATGGAGTCAAAGGGATTGGTTCTACAACATTTAAAAGTAAAAAAGGGTATATAATTGGAATCACAAATCTTATGGGACGTGTTTTTATGAAGCCTTTGGACTGCCCTTTTAAGGTAGCGGAGAGAGAAATAAGAGAATTAAAAAAGAAAACAACGGTAAATATTATAGATTTTCATGCTGAAGCAACATCTGAAAAGATGGCTTTAGGTAGATACTTAGATGGTAAAGTTACTGCAGTAATAGGAACCCATACACATGTTCAAACCGCTGATGAAAAGATTTTTCCTAAGGGCACAGCCTATATTACAGATGCTGGAATGACTGGTCCTCACGATTCAATAATAGGAGCAAAAAAAGATTCTGTTTTTCAGCGTTTTCTAACACAAGTTCCGGTAAAAATTGAAGCCGCTTCAGAGGATATCTGGCTGAATGGGGTAATTATTGAAGCGGATTATGATTCTGGGAAAGCGCTATCTATTAAGAGAATAAGCAAGAAGCTGTAAACAATTATTAATTCAAAATTCAAAATTCAAAATTCAAAATTTCCCCTCATTCTTTTGTTCTCTGTCTTCTTAGTTACAGACTGTTCTCCCCGAGTCATCCGTTATGAAGAAACAAAATTCTTAATGGGCACAGAAGTAAATATAATTGTTGTTGGCAATAGCAGAACAATGATACGCTCAGCAGCACAGGCTGGATTTAGAGAAATATCGAGAATAGAAGATATTATGAGTGCCTATAAACCAGATAGTGAACTGTCCTTGCTGAACAAGGCAGGGGAACAAGAAGCCAGCAGAGAACTTCTGTATGTGATAAACAAAGCTCGTTATACTTCAGAGTTATCAAACGGCGCGTTTGACATTACATGTAAGCCATTAATTGATCTATGGCTTAATGCCAGAGAAACAAAGGAATTTCCGAATACACAGAATATTCTAAATACTTTATCTCTTGTTGGATATAGAAATATTTTAATAAAAAACAATAATGTGAAGTTCGATAAAGCAGGCATGAAAATTGACTTGGGTGGATTAGCTAAGGGATATGCAGTAGATATGGCTATGGATCTTATTAAAAACTATGATATTAAAGGGGCTCTTGTTGATGCAGGAGGCGATATCAGAGCTATTGGCAAGCGGGAAGATGGGAAGCTGTGGAAAATAGGGATAAAGCATCCCAGGGTAAAGGATAAAATTATAGGACTTATAGACTTAGAAAATAGCGCAGTTGCAACCTCCGGGGATTATGAAAGATTTTTTATGCTGAATGGCAAGAGATATTCCCACATAATTGACCCAAGGACCGGCTATCCAGTAGATAATCAAATAGTGAGTGTTTCTGTGTTATCCTCGGATTGTCTGACTTGCGATAGCTTGGCAACAGCCCTAACAGTGCTTGGAGAGGAAAGGGGCATTGAACTAATAGAAAAATTAAAAGGAATAGAAGCATTAATCATTACTATAAAAGACGGGAATTTAAATCTAATAAAATCGTCTGGGATGAAGGAGTTTGTCCTTAATTATTAGAAGGATTCTTAATTTCCAACTCCAAACCAGTTTTTGGCTTGTAAACAGTATTCGTTTTCGTTATACTAGCGCAGCTTTTCCAAGGGCGGTTAGCTCAGTTGGTTAGAGTACCTGCTTGACGTGCAGGGGGTCACTGGTTCGAGCCCAGTACCGCCCACCATTAGGCAGTTTTTGACTGCAATTATTAATTTTTAATTAAGATTTGGTTATGAATTCAAAATTCAAAATTCAAAATTGGCGATTTATCGCCATAGTACTGCACATATAATGGCTTTAGCTGTCCAGCAATTGTATCCGAACACAAAGATAGGCATAGGGCCAGCTATTGAAGACGGGTTTTATTACGATTTTGATAAAAAAACTCCATTTGTCCCAGAAGATTTTGAAAAGATTGAGAACAAGATGCAGGAGATAATAGATAAGCAAACATGTTTTGAACGGATTGAGGTGTCTAAGGATGAGGCTAAGGAGATATTTGAAAAAAGAGATGAATTATATAAATTAGAACTGCTTGATGAGATTACTGATGAGAAAGTGAGTTTGTATAAGACAGGTGATTTTATTGACCTCTGTCGTGGACCACATGTTAAGAGTGCTGCTGACATAAAGGCATTTAAATTGCTTAGTGTTGCTGGCGCGTATTGGCGTGGAGATGAAAAAAATAAAATGCTTCAGAGGATATATGGGACAGCCTGGTATACAAAAGAGGAACTTGATAAGTATGTAAATAAACTCATAGAGGCTAAAAAGCGTGATCATAGGAAACTTGGAAAAGAGCTTGATTTATACAGCATACATGAAGAAGCAGGCGCAGGGCTTATCTTCTGGCATCCAAAGGGAGCTATGATTCGCAGAGTAATCGAAGACTTCTGGTATGAGGAGCATATGCAGCGCGGGTATCAGTTTGTTAATATACCTCATATCTCAAATATCAATTTGTGGAAGACCAGCGGACATCTGGATTTTTACAAGGACAATATGTATTCTCCAATGGAAATAGATTCTCAGGATTATATAATCAAGCCTATGAACTGTCCCGGACATATATTGATTTACAAAACAAAACTGCATAGTTATAAAGAACTGCCAATACGCTATGCAGAGCTCGGCACAGTCTATAGATACGAGAAATCAGGCGTGCTTCACGGTATGCTGAGGGTTCGTGGTTTTACTCAGGATGATGCCCATATATTTTGCACTCCCAACCAGCTTAAAAATGAGATAAAAGAAGTAATAGAACTTATGGACTATATGATGAAAATATTTGGATTTGAATATGAAGTATTTTTGAGCACAAGAGATAAAAGCAATAAATTTGCAGGAAGCATTGAAGACTGGGAGAAAGCTACAGGTACTCTTGAAGATGTATTAAAAGGAAAGAATATAACATACATGGTTGAAGAAGGAGAGGCAGTTTTTTATGGTCCAAAGATTGATGTAAAAATGAAAGACTCTCTTGGCAGATTGTGGCAGGGGCCAACTGTGCAGTTTGACTTTAATCTGCCGCATCGTTTTAATGTTACCTACATTGGAGAAGATGGAAAAGAACATTATGCAATGATGGTTCACCGTACTGTTCTTGGTTCCATGGAAAGGTTTGTGGGAACTCTTATTGAGCATTATGGGGGAGCTTTTCCAGTATGGCTTTCACCTGTTCAGGTTAAAATATTGACGATAGGAGAGGATAATGTCCCTTATGCAAAAGAAATGCAGAGCCTGTTGAAAGCGGAACAAATAAGAGCAGAACTTGATCCTAGAGATGAAAAAATAGGATTAAAAATAAGGGAATCAGAACTGGATAAAATTCCTTACATGCTTATAATAGGAGACAGGGAAGTTAAAGAGAAGACAGTGTCTATTCGAAAACACGGAAATAGGGATTGTACGGGAATGGATATTAAGCAATTTATAAACCAAATTAGGAAACAAATAGAGATTAGAAAATGACAATAAAAAAAGAAAGAGGAAGATATGAATGAGAAAGTAGAAATAAAAGTAGGCGAAAGAGACTTAATTATAGAGACAGGCAAGCTTGCAAAACAGGCGGATGGAGCTGTTACAGTTAGATGTGGTGATACCGTTATTCTTGCAACAGTTGTTTGCTCTAAAACAACTAGAGAAGGCATGGATTATTTTCCGTTATCTGTTGATTATCGGGAAAAGACATATGCTGCAGGAAAGATTCCCGGAGGATTTTTTAAACGGGAAGGAAGACCGACGGAAAAAGAAATCTTGACTTCAAGACTGATAGATAGACCGATAAGGCCTCTTTTTCCGGATATGTTCAGGAACGAGCTGCAGATTATGGTAGCCGTCTTGTCTGCTGATGAATTTACAGATCCTGATATTCTTGCAATAGTTGGCGCTTCAGCAGCGCTTGGAATATCTGATATACCTTTTTTTAAACCGGTTGGCGCAGTAAGAGTAAGCAGAATCAACGATGAATTTATTATTAATCCGTCATATGAACAGATTGAACAGAGCGAGTTATCTTTCGTTGTTGCAGGCACGAAGGATGCAATAACAATGGTAGAAGGGGACGGGAAAGGAGTATCGGAGGAGGTCTCTTTAGATGCTTTAAAAGTAGCGCATACCCATATCGTAAAGATTGCCGAAGTAATTGAAGAACTAATAGCTAAGTGCGGCAAAACTAAGCGTACAATTGAGATCATGAATATACCACAGGAATTGGAGAATGCTATAAAAGAATTAGCTGTGGACAAGATATTACAGGCAAACAAGACGACTGATAGATCCAAGCGTAGGGATTTTTTAGATAATTTGTTGACTGAGATTAAGGACGAGCTTTCAGAGAAATACCTTGAACAGGAGAACGCAATATCTTATGTTTTCGATAAGATAGAGAAAGAGGAAGTAAGAAGAAAAATTTTGGATGATGGGAAAAGAGTGGATGGCAGGTCGCTTGAAGAGATTAGACCTATTACTTGTGAGATTGGTGTTTTGCCAAGAACGCACGGCTCAGCGGTTTTTACAAGAGGGGAGACACAGAGTCTGTCAGTAACAACACTGGGCACATCTGAGGATGGACAGATTATGGATGGGTTAAAAGAAGAATCTGAAAAAACATTTATGCTGCATTATAACTTCCCGCCATTTAGTGTTGGAGAAGCAAAGCCTAATAGGGGGCCAGGCAGGCGGGAAATAGGCCATGGCGCGCTTGCTGAACGTGCCATAAAGCCAATAATGCCTTCTTCTGAGAAATTTCCCTACACAGTAAGAATAGTATCGGATATTCTGGAATCAAATGGTTCTTCTTCAATGGCAACAGTATGCGGAGGAGTGCTTTCCCTTATGGATGCTGGGGTACCAATAAAAGAATCTGTAGCAGGAGTTGCAATGGGCTTAATAAAGGAAGAAGACAGGTTTGTTGTACTCACGGATATCAGCGGGCTGGAGGATCATATTGGAGATATGGATTTTAAAGTTACTGGTACCAGAGATGGAATAACAGCTTTTCAGATGGATATAAAAATGGAAGGTATTACTCATGAGATTATGAAAAAAGCTCTGAGTCAAGCAAAAGAAGCTCGTTTAAAAATTCTTGATAAAATGGAATCTGTGATTCCTGAACCGCGTAAAGAAATATCTCTATATGCACCAAGGATTTTTACAATGCAGGTTAATACTGAGAAAATCGGGAAAGTCATTGGACCTGGTGGAAAAACAATAAAAAAGATTGTTCAGGATACAGGTGTTAAGATTGATATTGACGATCAAGGCAAGGTATCTATTGCCTCCACTGATAAGGAGCAGCTTGACAAAGCTATTGATATTGTTAAGAAACTTGTAGAAGACGTGGAAGTGGGAAAAACATACGATAGCGTAGTAAAGAAAGTTACAAATTTTGGCGCATTTGCAGAAGTACTTCCAGGGCAGGAAGGACTTATTCATGTATCTCAATTATCTAATGCATATATAAAAAACGTCGATGATGTGGTTAAGGTTGGAGACAAGCTAACTGTCAAAGTAATGGAAATAGATTCCCAGGGCAGAATCAACCTAAGCCGCAAGGCAGTAATGGATGAAGAAAAACAAGATAATTAGGGGCTAGTTTTGGAAGAAATAAAAGTAGAGATAACACGTATTCCTGGGGCAGAGGATATGCCGCTTCCTAAATATATGACTGAGCGTGCAAGCGGCATGGATCTCTCAGCCGCTGTTAAGGAAGATATGGTTTTAAAACCGGGAGAAATTAAATTAGTTCCTACAGGTGTTCAAATAGGCATTCCACCCGGATATGAGGGACAGGTCAGGCCAAGAAGCGGTCTTGCTCTTAAACATGGGATAAGTATTGTTAACAGCCCTGGTACGATTGATGCAGACTACAGGGGCGAAGTAGGTGTTATACTGGTGAATCTTGGGGAAAAGGATTTTTTAATTCGCAGGGGAGATCGGATAGCACAGCTCGTAATTAATAAGGTCGATAGAGCTGATTTAGTGTATGTTGATAAATTAACCAAAACCTCTAGGAATACTGGAGGTTTTGGACATACAGGATTATAAACTTGTTTGGCTTTTTAAAAGAAAAACAGAGAAACGACTTAATCGGAGTCCTGCTTCTTGCATTTAGCGTCCTTGTATTTCTTAGCTTAAAATCCTATGATTCAGCTGATATCGCATTTAATATATCAGCCCCTAATAGTCCAGCGCATAATTATATTGGTATAACTGGGGCATATATTGGGTTTGGGCTTTTTCTCGCTCTGGGATTTGCAGCCTATTTTATCCCTCTTATAAGTTTTATTTCAAGTATCAATAAATTCAGACAGAAACCGTCACAGAATCTATATGTAAAAATACTGGGAATAGTTTTGCTTCTATGTGGAGGAGCATCTTTATTTGCACTGATCAATGTGCCGTCATTAAAAATTTTCCTTTTGACAAACAGGTTTAAGGCAGGCGGCATATTAGGGGTTTTTTTGGCAGAACAGCTGAAAATGTATCTGCAGCAAACAGGAGCTTATATTGTAACAGTAACAGTGTTTATTTCAGGTTTTCTTTTATGTACAGAGTTTTCTCTCTCTGTTTTTAGTTCATTTATTGTTCGCAAATTCTCAAAAAAGGACTTAATTATTAATAGAAATGTTATAAGAAAAATTAGAACTACAGGACTAAAACAAGTTCAAACAGAAAATGTTTCAGAAAAGCAGCCTGCATCTAAAGAAACTGTTACTTCATTTCATCCTGATGTATTTCAGTTACCGCCATTAACACTATTAGAATTACCTTCAGAGTCTGAGATGGCGAGCGATGATGCAGGCATGTTAGATTCAAACTCTGAAATACTGGAACATACACTTCATGATTTTGGCATAGAGGCAAAGGTTACTCAGATCAATCAAGGTCCTGTTATTACGAGTTATGAACTGCAGCCTGCGCCCGGCGTAAAGGTGCATAATATTGTTTCCCTTGCAAATGACATAGCCTTGAATCTCAAAGCACAAAGCGTGCGTATTGTTGCACCAATTCCTGGAAAGGACGTTGTAGGGATTGAAATTCCGAATAAGAAAAGACAGCCTGTGTATCTGAGAGAAGTACTGGAATCAAAAGCTTTTAGGGATATTAAGTCAAAACTTGCACTAGCTTTTGGAAAGGATATTCAGGGAGAATGCCTGGTTGCAGACATTGAGGATATGCCTCATATTTTAATTGCAGGAACTACTGGGTCAGGCAAATCCGTATGTATTAATAGTCTTATAATGAGCATGTTATATAATGCATATCCAACTGAAGTTCAATTTCTGATGATAGATCCCAAAATGGTGGAATTAGCTGTTTTTTCAGATATCCCTCATCTTATAACTCCAATAGTAACTGATGCAAAGAAAGCAGCTAATGCTTTGAAATGGATCGTGGGAGAGATGGAGGATAGATATCAGAAGCTTGCAAAAGCAGGTGTACGCAATATTACAGGATATAACAAGATAGTTTCTGAATCAAACGGATCCCAGGAACATATGGAAAACATCCCGTATATTGTTGTAATTATTGACGAATTAGCAGATTTAATGAGTGTGGCGCGTAGAGATGTTGAAGAGTCAATTACAAGACTGGCGCAACTCTCAAGAGCTGCTGGAATTCATATTATTCTGGCTACTCAAAGACCTTCTGTTGATGTAATAACAGGTGTTATTAAAGCTAATTTTCCATGTAGACTCTCGTTTCAGGTTTCTTCTAAGGTGGATTCCAGAACTGTTCTTGATATGAATGGAGCAGAGGTTCTCCTTGGCAAAGGAGATATGTTATTTCTGCCTGCCGGCTTACCAAAGCCTGTGAGGGCGCAGGCGTGCTTTGTATCTGATAAGGAAATATCAAGGACGGTTAACTTCTTAAAGAAGCAGGCGAGTCCTTCATACAGGAAGGAGATTCTGGAAGAACCTCGGGTTGAAAATGGACAAGAGGAATTATTTGAAAAAGACGAACTGTTTGAAGACGCAGTCAAAGTAGTTTTAGATACACGTCAGGCTTCCTCGTCTGTCTTGCAGCGCCGTCTCAGGATCGGATACGCAAGAGCGGCGAGACTTATTGATATGATGGAAGCTGAAGACATTGTAGGTCCCCTCAAAGGCAGTAAAGGCAGAGAAATCCTCATAGACTCATTTTAATCTCGTTGTTCTCTCAACCAACAAACACTCTTAAGATATTCTTTTAGATAGGGCAGGTTAAAAACTTTCTTTTCTTGTAATTCTTTGCGTATTGTTTTCTCTGTAGATTGATAGATTTTCTTCTTTTCTTTTTTTGTTTTTCCTTTTAATGATCCTTCAATATTTGCTCTTACTTCGATTTTAAGAGGAGGGATTATTGCTCCCAGCACTTCAAACAGATTATCTAACTCATCTTGTAATTGTGGACCAAATATATGCTTAGGTAAAGCTGTTCGGAATTGTTCAACATATTCTACTTTTTCTCTATTCCATACCCTGTCTCCAAAAAGAGCCAATGTGGAAGGGATAACCCTTTCATAGAACTCATAACCTCTGTCATCTCCCCATGCACACATCTCTCCTCCAAGTACAGAGTTCCTGAACTTTACAGGCACAGGAGGCCGTTTTCCGGGATGCCAGCTCAGGAGTCTTTCTTCCTTAACATATTTTCTTATGTAGGTCTCAGGATAAAACGAGTTAACAACTTTAAATCCATCCTTCAGAAATTTTGATAAACTGCAGCCTTTTCTTGGTCCGCGATTTTTTTTTGCAATACGCCAGAAATGTATCAGGGTATCTTTTGGTATATTATGTGGCTTTCCAATGTCAATTGTATCATTCCACATCATAGTTTGCTTACCATATTTTTTTAGAATTTTTTTGGTTCTGTTGACAAAATAATAAAATAATTCTCTGAAGCGGGTAAGCTTTTCTTTTTTCATTCTGTCTTTACATACGTAGCATTTTTGCCATGAAGTAGTTTCCCCTGGTATATCTTTCATCTCAATTTCATCCGTTCCAATATGGAAATATTTTGACGGAAACAAATGGGCTATTTCGCCAAACAGTTTATCTATAAATTCATATGTTTTTTCAGCTCCGGCACATACTACCCATTCGCTTACCTTTCCTTCCTTTACATTACATCGCAGCTCAGGAATCTGCTCCAGTATATGTGTTGCATGTCCGGGAAGATCTATCTCCGGAATAATTTCTATCTTATGTTTCCCAGCATACAAGGTAAGTTCCTTAATGTCTTTCCTGGAATAAGCGCCTCGTTCTCTATCTTTATGTGTATCTTTATTCAAGGATGGATATTTTTTGCTCTCTATTGTGAAAGACTGCGAATCAGAAAAATGTATGTGAAGAATGTTTAATTTATTATGAGCCATAATATCTATATATCGTTTTATTATCTCAACAGGTATGAATTGCCGTGCTGAATCTATCATGAATCCGCGCCACGGGAAATCCGGCCAATCCCGAATTTCGCATTCTGGAATAATCCACTTATTGTTTTCTTTTTCTATAAGGTCTATCAACGATTGACAGGCATAGAAAAGCCCCTTATCTGTTCCTGCTATAAGAGAAACTAAATTCTGGGTCGCTTTTATAATATAACCCTCTTCTTTTTTGAGAACTTGCGGAAGGGGTTTTTGGATTTTAAGAAAGATGATGTTTTTTTTGGAATTATCTTGAACTTTCGATATTATTTTTAGATTAAATCCTGTTATCTTCTTCAGCTTTTCCTGAAGAAAAAATGTCTCTTGAATATACTTTTTCTCAACAAAGATTTCAGTATCTTTTTGCAGACAAAACTTACCCGGTAAAATTTTTATATGCTTAGGTCTGGGGATAATTGTCATAATTTCCTCTTTAATAGATAACAGAGCGATCTGTTTTCTGTAAATCGGATCGTTCCACTACCTTTTTTATGTGTTCCTGAATTTCGCAAAGCGTAATTAGTGGTTTACAAGGATCATGAATAGGGTTTAGTGTATTTGTGCGCTGATTCCAGTCTACGGACCCATAACGAGCAGACCTGCCAGTTTTATTTAAATAGTGATCATAAGCATCTCCTTTACTATAATGCCAGAATTCAAACGGGTAGGCCGTAAAACCGTTACGGCTCATTATATTTGTGATTTTAATGCGGTTTTCCCGGGCTTTCCTAGAGACAAACGGAGAATTCATAGGCGTTAATTCTGAAAGCTCTATATATGGACCACCTCTATCAATCTCTTGCCTCGTATTCATATCCAGAACAGAAATGTCAATTGCGCTTCCAGAAATGTGTGTTCCTATTTTAGCCGTAGTGGCAACGAGAGCAGTGAGACGACGCATAAGAAAATCAGACGATGGGATAGTCCCCTTGGATTCCCATATAACACGATTTAGAATAACATCAAAGGTGTACTCTGCGCGTGCAAGATGTCTTTGCATCTGAAGGGTCCGAAATGCATCCTCCACTTTCAATACCCAGCCATTATCATTCATGTCCTGTGCTATTTTGAGAAAATCATCAATCAATCCTTCACGAAGATAAAATAGGCGGTTGTATTTATTTGAAATTTTCGTCGTTGAAAATACAACATCTAACTCTGTCCCTAAAACAGCCTCTTGCAATGAGACTAATGGTTCCATGCATTCCTCGACTGGATAATTACACACATCCATCATCATTGTATACGCTTTCTCCATCTGATCCTTCCAATACATGCGTTTTGCATCATTCCCAGTTTTTTTATGTTTTCCCATAGTTAGTCCCTTATACAATATCTATTTCAACTTTTAAATTCCCTTCTACGTCTACGAAAAAGAAGAAAGTCCTATTGTTTTCTTTAGCTTTTCCTAACTTATATTTTCCCCCTTTAGAATTGGTTATTTTTTTTATTCTCCCCGTTTTAAGGAATCCTGTAATTTCTGCTTTTCCTAATCCCCTTAACTCTGCCGTGTAACTACCGTTCTGTGATATAGTCAAAGAGGAGATATGAACTCCCTTGCATTCCAGACTTAGCGCAATATTATCTGCCCACACCACATCCCGAATAAGACCTTCTGTAACCATGCAAGGATATTCCCTTCCCCAGAGTCGAACAAGAAAAAACTCCTTGTTCTGTGGAAGCTTCCAATCTACATTTACAAGATACATTCTGCCGCTTTCATCTATTACAGATTCAGAAGAATCCTCTTTCCATATAACAAAGTTTATAAGTTTACTACCTTCAATTCCAAAATCTTCCTTAACTTTTTCTCCTAAAAAAGAAAGCAAATCCCGATTAAATTCTATAAGTCCATCTTGGGGAAAATCATAAAAAGCACCAAAATAAACAACACCACTTCCAAGTTTATTCTCCAGAAGAACAGGATTCTTATTCTGATCTGAAGCCAGGATTTGGGCATTTAAATTAACAAGCTCACAAATCCTGGTCTCTTCCTGTGCTTGATAAATCTTTTTTTCTAAAACTAGATTTCTTTCTGTTCTGATAAACTTAATTTTCTTTCCTGCTCTTTTTATATCTGCTCCAATAAACTCTCTTATTTTCCCTTTTCTAAAAATTCTAGGCTGTGCTTCTGGGTTAATACGTGTATCAAAATGGCAGCCGCTTATATAAAGAATTCCACCTCTTTCAACATATTCCTTTAACCGTATATAAAGCTCTTCAGTCATTGTATTCCATCCAAGAAGAACAACACATTTATAATTACAAAGAGATTTTAACGGTATATCTGACGGAGGAATATCAACCTGTCCATATGGTGTTCCACAGAATAATTTGCGGATGGAAGGATTATCCTTGTATTCCTCTATTGGCAAAGGTGACAGCCATCCATTAATTGCTTTCCACGAAAACATATGTTTGTTCTCTTTCCATTTACCCCAGAACGTTGTATTCCATCCTCTCCATTTTTGGGGACCGCTGATTTCCGGCATTTTGTCCCCAGGAAGCCACAACATGTATTCTAGATTCCCATAAATTACCGCAAGATCAACACGAGGTTGTCCAAAACGTGGATGAAGTCGGGAAATTCTGTAGAAATTTCTTAATATATTCCGATTATTTGTTGTAAAATCGTCTTCTTCATCAAAACGTTCATAAGCGTTAGTTTTAAAGAGTGAATTTTCCGTATAAGTGTAATTACCGCCATGAGTATAGACAAGATTGAGTAAAAGATTGAAACGTCTTGAAGCCGATTCATTATGAGGAAAACCCAGATACCAGTCAATAGCAATATGAGAGCCCCAAAAGATATTTCCTCTTAACTGACACGTTGCCCTTACCATCCCAAATAAAAGGGAAACATTAGTTACTGGTTCTGCCTGTATAACATCTCCTTTTTTTAATGGAATATATCCTGCAAGTAAACTTGGTTCACCCCATGACGTGGCAAATCCAAGCCTATTGCAATCCTTTATTCCACTTTTTAAATGAGCAACATAGATATCGCGTATTTCTTTAGGTGTTTTGGCCCGTGTGAACTTTTGCATTTCAATTACTTCTTCATCATTTATTTTATGCGGAATTATAGTATTTGTGAATTTTTCTTGATTTTGAAATCGCTGAAAGAAACAATACCCTTCATGGGCATGACTCCCCTTAAAACATTTATTATCTTTTAAAAACTTTACTGGAACAGAATTACCCTGAATAGGCCAGTTTGCAATACGAAAAACAATATTTCTATCATTACAAAAGTTTATCCATCTTTTCCATCTTTCAGACGAAGCTGGTTTTGCATATGTTCTTCCAAATGTAGGACGAAAAATAATATAGTTTCCCATTTCCGTATCTTTGAAAGCATCTAAAATATGTTCCATCTGCCCACTTTCGTCATGCCTGTGGTCATCGGAATCTGTTCCTACCCATAGAGACACTTTTTCTTTATATTTGGGATAAATTAGTTTTATCTCTATTTGTTGAAAAGAACTGGCTGAGTGAATAGAGATTTTTTTATTTATCCCTTCCTCTTTAGCTAGAAACAAAAATTTGTATTTCCCCGGGTTTTCAAGCTTTGTAACTGATGAAGCAGTAGGTCTTTTATCATGCCAACCCTGATCATGCGCTGATA